>CBFDBL010000607.1:0-4152 GCA_965603035.1 uncultured bacterium | reverse complement strand
CTGTACGGCCTGGTCCTGGGTCGCCTGGTAGGCCTTTTCCATACCTTCAAGCCGTGCTGCATCCGTGCGCAGACCCTCAAGGGCTCGTTCTTGACCATCGATCTTGGCAGCCAGCACCGCCCGCTCATCTTGGTAATGCAGGAGCCCGTGCTCGACCGCAGGTGCGTGGCCTGCCACACCAAGAACAAGGGCAAGGCGCCGCGGCTCGACCGCGAGGTCGTCGCCAAGGGCCGAAACCGCTTCTACGCCTCCTACCACAGCCTGGCGCCGAAGTACGGCTTCTGGAACTACGGCAACGGCCACCGCACCACGCCCGGCCAGTTCGGCGCCCGCGCCTCGAAGCTCTACGCCATGCTCGCGAAGGGCCACAACGATCTGAAGCTCACCGACGAGGAGCTCCACCGCATCGGCCTGTGGCTCGATTGCAGCTCGCTCTTCTACGGCGTCTACGAGAAGGAGGGCGGCCTCGCCCAGCTCCGCGGCGAGATCGTCCGGCCCACGCTCGAGTAGCGCACGAGCCCGAACCCGGCACGTCAAGGGGCGCCCCTGCCCACGCGTTTCCGAGGAGCGTGTGATCGCATGCGCATGCATCGCCTGCCGTGTGCCTCGTTGCTGCTGGCCCTGGCTGGCCTCGCGGTGCCCCGTGCCGCGGCCGCGACGCAGCCGACCGACTTCCCGTCGGTGCGCCGCTTCGGCCCCTACTTCCGGATCGCGGGCGGCGCCATGGTGCAGACGCCCAGGCTCCTGGGGCCGACGGGCGCGATTGGCTGGGTCCACGGCCGCGAGTTCGTCGTCCACGAGGTCGAGGAGGGCTCGCCCGCCCACGGCGTGCTGCGCCCTGGCGACGTCGTCGTCAAGGCCCAGGGCCGCGCGCTCGGCGCCGATCCCCGCATGGGCCTCGGATACGCCGTCGGCCAGGCCGAGGCGGCCGACGGCAAGCTCCGCCTCACCGTCTACCGCGACGGCACCGAGCAGGAGGCCGCCGTCCAGCTCCGTAGGCTCGGCCCCTACGCCGCGACGTGGCCCTTCGGCTGCGAGAAGTCGCGGCGGCTACACGCCCTCTTCTGCGACTACCTCGCTTCCGTCCAGAACGCCGATGGCGGCTTCGGCTTCCGCACGGCCGGCGCGGCCAACAGCCTGATCCTGCTCGCACACCCCGACCCCAAGCACCTCGAGCACTGCCGCCGTTTCGCATACCACTGCGTCCGCGACCAGGCGGGCATGGGCGGCCTCGGCACCTGGCCGACCGGCTACACGGGCATCTACCTCGCCGAGTACTACCTGGTGACGGGCGACCGCCAGGTGCTGCCCGAGCTCGAGCGCGTCTGCCGGATCCTCGCCGAGGGGCAGCAGGCCTGCGGGAGCTGGGGCCACGGCGGCACCATCAACCGCTACTACGCGGTCGGCGGGCTCGTGAACCAGTGTGGCCTCGGCGGCTGGCTCGCCATGGTCCTCGCCCAGCAGGCCGGCGTGACAGTCGATCGGGAGGCGCTCAACCGCGCCACCGCCTTCTTCAGCTCCTTCGCCGACCGCGGCAACGTCCCCTACGGCGACCACCGACCCTGGGACGGCAGGACGGGCAACGGCAAGGACGCGCTCGCCTGCATCGGCCTCGACCTGCTCGGCCGCAAGGACGAGAGCCGCCTCTTCGCCGACTACATCACCGCGTACTACCCCCACCGCGAGCTGGGCCACACCGGCCCCTACTTCGCCATCCTCTGGGGACCCGTCGCCGCACTGCGGACCACGGACCGCGCCGACTTCCACCGCCTGATGAACTACTGGGCCTGGTACTACGACCTGGCGCGAAGCTGGGAGGGTGGCGGCCTGCTGCTCGGCACGGGCGGCGTCTACCTCAAGCGCGGCTTCCGCTTCTGCACCGCCGCCGTCGCCATGCCCTACGCCCTGCCCACGGGCGTCGAGCGGCTGGCCGTCATGGGCGCGCCGACGAGCGTCTTCGCCGCCGGCGAGCGCTCGACGATCATCGCCAAGGCCCGGCGGCTCTTCTTCGAGCAGAAGTGGGACGAGCTGAAGACGACGCTGCGGGCCAAGAAACTCGCTGGCGACGACGTCCGCTATGCGCGCCAGCTCCTCGCCGCGGCCGAGGCCGCAGGGCGTTCCGTCGAGCTGACCCTCGAGGCCGTCGAGGCCAACCTCGACCGCGGATGGGACCCCGGCCTGGCGAAGCGACAGCTCGAGGACCTCCAGCGCTTCCTCGTCCGCGACGACCCGCGGGTCGAGCGCCTCGTCAGGCAAGTCAACGAGAAGGGCCGCCTGGCGGCCATCGAGGAGGCGAAGAAGACCTACGACCGCACCGTCCGCCTCTCCCGCATCGACGACGGCGCCCGCAAGGCCATGGAGCAGATCGCACAGAACCCCAAGCTCGGCTACCTCGCGGAGCTGGCACGCCGCGACCTCACCGAGCCGCGCGGCTTCCGCGCCATCTTCACACTCGAGGCCGACTGGGGCCGCTTCTTCGGCTCCTGGAAGAAGGACCCGCTATCCCGCAAGGCCCTCGTCCAGATCGCCAACACCTGGGGCGGCAACTGGCCGACCCGCGAGGCCATCAAGCACCTGCGCACCGCGGGACACCTGCTCCTCGACAAGGAGACCCTCGACGGCTGGACCGAGCTCGTCCCCATCACCGACAAGGAGGGCACCCGCGGCAAGCCCAAGACAGGCCGCGTCCGCTTCGCCGAGCGCGGGCAGGCCTTCCAGGGGCCCGAGGGCTGGCACCTGCCCGGCTTCGACGACGGCGAGTGGGCCGAGGGCGTCTTCCCCGTCGGCACGTCCCACGGCAGCCGCTCGACCACCCTCATCCCCAAGGGCAAGCGGGCCTGCTTCGCACGCGTCCGCTTCCGTCTCGACGGCACGGAGCTCGCCAGCCTGCGGCTGCTCTACCGCACCCGCCACCTCTCCAACGTCTACCTGAACGGCCACCTGGTCGCCCGCATCCTCTACGAGGGCAACGAGGGCGGCTACGGCACGGTCTACGAGGCGCTCGACCTCCACCCCCACGCATCCGCGCTGCTGCGGAAGGGCGAGAACGTCCTGGCGCTCGAGGGCGCCTACGACCTGTGGTGGGGCATCTTCGACGTCGGCCTCTACGGCCGCAAGGGCGACCCGCCCGACGTCGAGCCCGTGGCCCCGCCCCGCTCGGTCCGCGCCGTCGCGCCCGAGGCTGGCGACCCGCGCTTCGCGCCGCGCGACGCCTGGCAGGAGCGCCAGGACGCCATCGAGACGCTGCCCGTCGCCGCGCTCATCGGCAAGCTCGCCGACCCCCACGTCCACGTCCGAGGCCACGCCGCGCGAGCGCTCGCGAAGAAGGGCAAGGCCGCGACGCCCGCGCTGATCAAGGCCCTGGCTCACGAGCATTGGCACGTCCGCCGCGGCGCCTGCGACGCCGTCCGCTTCATGGACAAGGAGGCGCGCGCGAACGCCGCCGACGCGCTGCCGGCGCTGACCCAGGCGCTCGGCGACGGCGACTTCTTCGTCCGCGACGGCGCCGCCCTGGCCATCGCCGCCATCGGGCAGACGCCCGACGAGGCGGTGCCGGCGCTGGTGAAGCTGCTCGACGACCGCGACCACTGGTGGCCGCGCGAGGCGGCGGTGAAGGCCCTCGGCGGCGAGGCCCGCGGCCTCCTGCCCGCGCTGGTGACCACGCTCCACAAGACGACCAACGTCTGCACCGAGAGCACCCTCCGCCAGGCCATCGTCCGCCACGCCCGCGGCGAGGCTGCCGACACCGTCGTCGAGCAGACCGTCGGCCTCCTCCGCAAGGACGACGACGCGCTCCGCCAGAAGATCCTGCTCGAGCTGCTCAAGGCGCTCAAAGGCAAGGCCAGAGGCGCCGCGCCAGCCGTCGAGGAGCTGCTCGGGAAGGCCGGCAAGGACAAGAAGAAGCGCGACTACCTCCAGGGCGTCCTCAAGGCGATTGGGGCAGGGCGGTAGCGCCGCCTGGTGGCAACTTGTCGGGAGGAGCCGAGCATATGTCCTATAGGACCTATTCGAGGGTGCTGTGGGGCGCCGTGAGTCTGGCGGTGCTGGCGCCGCCTGCGCTGGCGGGCGAGGCGCGCGAGGTGTCGAGCGTGCTGGGGCCGCTGCCGACGCCGGCGGAGCTGGCGGCGATGCAGGAGCCGATGCGGCCGCCGC
>CBFDBL010000606.1:0-4153 GCA_965603035.1 uncultured bacterium | reverse complement strand
AGGACAAGAGAGATCCCTCGGCTCCGCTTCGCTCCGCTCGGGATGACCCGGGAGGGACCCGTCCCCACTATGCCACGAGCACGCCCCCCACGGTCATTCCGAGCGGAGGCCGCCCGCGGCCGAAGCCGAGGAATCTCTCTTCTCTTTCCGTCTTCCGCTTCGCCATTCGACATTCAGCATTCAGCGTTCGACATTCGACATTCCGTCTTCATTCCCTTCCACCCACCGCCCACTCGGCCCCAAACTCGTACCACCGCCCCGCCTCCATCCCCGACGCCTTGCCGTCGAGCAGCGTCACGAAGAACTGCGTGCCGTGGACGAAGACGTTGGGGGCGCTGCCCTCCGGAACCGTTAGACGCGCGAGACGCCATTGCGGCTTCCCGCCGGCCAGGAACTCGACGGCGTCGGGCGGCGGGCCGCCCCTGGTCTCGCCGCGGCGCGGCCCGCCCTGCCCCACCGCGTCCTCGGCCACGGCCTTCCCGCCGCGCAGGAAGCGGAAGCGGTCCGACGCGGGCAGTCGCAGGAACCAGGCGAGGAAGGCCGTCTTGTCCTTGAACGCCTTCTCCGTGCGGAAGGCCCAGCGCTGCGTGAAGCGCGGGCCGTCGGTGAAGATATACTCGTTGCGGTACCATAGCGGCGGCCGCTTGAGCGCGAAGCGGTTGAAGCCGCGAAGCTGCCCCTCGAACCGCAGATGCAGTCCATCGTCGGCCGGCCAGATGCGGATGCCGCACTCGACGTCGTTCTGTGCCTCCATCCGCCGCGCCCGCGGATGGGCGAAGTACGCCTGGTCGCCATACAGATCGTGATCCACCGCAATCGCTTTGTCGCCCACGAACAGCTCGCGCACGACCCCACCCTGGCGGCGCAGGGCGCAGGTGAAGTGCCTGTTCCTCACGATGTAGTCGGGGCCCTTGCAGTACAGCGTCGGACCATCGTCCAGCATCAGCGGTATCGGCAAGTAGGGAGGCACGCCCTCTGCCCGCCAGGAACAACTCAACCCTGCACCGAGGCCTGTGATGGTGAGAGTCCTCTTCACAGGACCCCCACGGACCAGTCCGACGTTGTCGAACGGGTCGCGTTGCAGCCCGATGACGGTCCAGCCGCCATCGGCGGCTCCCAGGCCCATCAGCGGCCTGTACAGGCTGATCGGGCAGAGCGGCGTGCTTCGGCTGTGCCAGATCACATCGGAGCGTTGGGGCCTCCAATAGATCGAGGACTCCTTCTGGAGAGGTACAGCCGCACCTCGGGGTCGGAACTCGCCATGGAGCCTCCCCTCGAACGTGTCCACGAACCATTCACTCGCGTTGTCGATGGCCAGTGTCTCCCCTTTGATGGGCTGCCGGGGGCCGATGCGATCCAGGACCTCGGCCGGGGTGAACGGGCCAGGCGGGAGTACGCGGAACCGCAGAGGGTCGAGCGAGTTACGGGCACTTCCTGTGGGCCAGGACAACTCGGGATACGCGATGTTTCGACCGAAGTTGATGGCGACGATGCTCGTCTTGTCCCCGAGCTTGCGCAGGCACGTGAACACGCCCGGCTCGTCGCATTCTACGGCGCGGTAGAAGCCTTCGCCTCTGGAGAGCTCGGGGCGGCTCTTGCGCAACTCATTGATCTCGCGCAGCGCGAAGCTCTGGCCGAGCTCCTGATCGAGGTAGATGAGCGGGACGCCCTGGATCCAGGCGGTGAGGGCGTACATGGCCCGCATGCCCTCGACGCCGTACCAGCCCTGCGAGCGGAGGCTGTCGTGGCTCTCGACGTGGCGCAGGAAGAGGGTGCCGCGGGGGTAGACGTGCTTCTGCTCCTCGAGGTAGTCCTGGAGCAATGGCACGAACTCGGCGGCGGGCATCTTCCGCCATTGGTGGAGGACGTTGTAGCAGAGGCCGAAGTCGTACTGGAAGTCGCTGACGGCGGCGTGGCGTGCGCTCTCGACCTCGGCGAGGACCGCGCCGTCCCTGGGCTTGAGCTTGCGGACCTCGTCGCGGATGCGCTGCACCATCTCGAGGCCGCCCTTGAGGCGGGCGTGGCTGGCGCGGGCGTAGGGGATCTTGGGGTCCCAGTTCGCCTCCTTGCTGCCGTAGCAGGCGTCGATGCGATAGCCGTCCACGCCATACTCGCGGACGTAGTGGGCCGCGACCTTCCCGACATAGTCCTGCCAGTCGGGGCGGGCGAAGTCGTTGAGCCAGTAGTTGAGATGGGAGCCGTCCTCGCGGCGGAGCATGAACTCGGGGTGCGCCTGGTTGTGGACGGCCTGGGGCGCGCCGCCGTGGGGCACGATGTCCTGGATGACCTTGAGGCCCAGCTCGTGGGCCGTGGCGACCAGCGCCTTGTACTCGTCGGCCGTGCCGAGGCCGTCCATGAAGCGATAGTAGTCGAGCGGCCAGTAGGGCGAGCGATGCTCGACGGGCTGGATCCAGATCGCGGTGCAGCCGAGCTTGGGGATCGTGGGCAGCAGTTTCTCCCGGGCGGCCTTGAAGCCGCCGAGGTCGGTCCACCGGCTGCCGATCGTGCCGCCGGGGTGGAACTCGTAGAGGATGGCGTCCTCGACCCAGCGGGGGCGGTCGGCGGGGACCTTGATCCCGACGCTGTCCATCCACTCCCAGAGACGGGGCAGCGCCTCCCAGTAGGGCTTCGCCACAACCTCCATCGTCACGAAGCCGATGGCCTGCGGCTCGTTCGGCCGGAGGTAGCCGGCCGCCTGCACGCCCTGGCTGACCTGGAAGCTCCCCTGCCCTTCCGTGATCCGCACCGACGGCGAGTCGGTTGTGCAGCTCGCCCACATCAGCGAGCGCTTCGGCCCGAGCTGCGCGAAGGCCGGCGCGATCGAGCCGCGGCCGCCGCGGTGGATGCCCGCCTTGCTGTCCGCGAAGGCATGCGACCGCGGCGGCCAGGAGCCGGGGAACCGATAGAAGCCATCGGCCGGCGCCCGCAGCCCGTGGGTGTGGAAGGCGACGCCCCGGAGCTTCACCGTCTCGCTCCCGCGGTTGGTCAGCACGGCCGAGCGGTCGAGCCGCGGGCGGTCGGCGTGGAGGCGGTAGCGCTCGACCACCTCGAAGGGGCCGACGCGCACCGTCAGCTCGAGGGTGTCGGGCCGCGGCCGGACCCGCTTGACGAGCTTGCGCGGGTGCCCGAGCCGCTCTGCCCAGCGTGCGTTTTCTGAGGGGCCGATGCGGAAAGTGAGGGGCCACGGCCCCGACGACTCGGCCAGCGTCTCGCCCGCGAGCGCCACGCGCACCACCGAGCCCTGCTCGGGGTCGAAGCTGAGCGCCAGCGGGCCGCGGTTGAAGGTGAAGGTGCCCGAACTCGCCGTGGCGCATACACATAGGACGAGCAGGACCGATAGAACAGCCAGCCTGGGCATCGTGGACTCCCAAATGTCTGGTTCGGCGCAGCCGATGTCGGATTCGGCGCAGTGGCTTGGGACGGCAAACGCGGTCGCTCAGGCCCCCTCGCGCCGCTGCTCGAGGAAGCGGGCGCGGGCCTTCGTGAAGAAGGCGCGGTAGGGCTCGGAGCGGTAGTCGCGATAGGTCCACGGCGTGGGCTGCCAGACGCCCTTGTGCCAGGTGAGGGTGACCTCGGCGTAGATGCCACGGTCGAGGTAAATCCTGTGCGCGTAGTCCTTTGTGGTGGCGAGCACGAGCTTCGAGCCGTCGAGATAGCCGGGGTCGAGATTGACTGGGCGCGCGACGTCGGAGCCGAGCGTCTCGGCGAGCCTGGCCTCGAGGGCGTTGGTGGCGACCTTGATGGCCGCGATGTCGCCCGGCGAGACTAAGTCGTTGTGGGTTATGAACTTGCGAAGGAGAGGCGCGCCCATCTCGGGGGCGTAGTAGTCGGTGAAGTCGAAGGGGACGAGGTCGCTGGCGAGGTCGATGGGGCCGAAGGCGTCGGCGAGGAGACCCTCGGCGGCGTCGAGCCACGCCTCCCGCTGGGCGAGCATCCCGACGAGCAGCTTAACTCGTTGCGGGGCCTTGATTTGCCCCATGCCGTGCCCCCTCTCGCCGGCGGCGCCCTACCCGCGCGCGGCCTGCTCGGCGCGGCGGTAGAGCAGGAGCAGTCGGGCGCGCGTGCGGGGGTCGCCGAGCTCGGGATGCAGGACGAGCAGTTTCCCGATCTCCTTGGCCACGTATTGGTTACGGCCTTCGAGCAGGGCGGTCTC
>CBFDBL010000605.1:0-4156 GCA_965603035.1 uncultured bacterium | reverse complement strand
GCGACCTGGGGCTCGCCGCCGCCACCGTGCCCTCCCCGCAGGGCCCCATCGCCGTCAGCGTCCGCCGCGACAAGACGACAGGCGTGCTCACCGTCGAGGCCGACGTCCCGGCAGGCCCGCGCGCCGACGTGGTGGCCACCGTCGCACTCCCGCTGCACGGGACCCGGGACCTCGAGGTGCGCCTGGGCGACAGGCGCGTGTGGGCGAAGGGCGAGCTGACCCGGGAGGCCAAGGCCCTCTTCGCGCGCGCCGAGCTCAGGGGCGATCGCATCGAGCTCGACGTCCCCGGCGGCCACGCCTACCGCTTCACCGTCGCGCCCGCGGGCGACTAGAGTCCGCCGCGGCCGGTGAGCTTGCCCATGAGGCGGCGCCAGCGCAGGCGGAGGACGGTGGTGACGAGGCCGGCGATCTCGCCGAGGGACATCTTGGTCCTGCCGCGGCGGCGGTTGACGAAGGTGATGGGGATCTCGCCGATGACGGCGCGCAGGAGCTGGAGGCGGTAGACGATCTCCTCCTGGAACGCGTAGCCCCTGGCGACGACGTGGCTGAGGTCGATGCGGCACAGTGTGCCGACGCGGAAGCACTTGTAGCCGCTGGAGCAGTCGCGCGGCTTGAGGCCGAGGGCGAGCCGCACGAAGGCGTTGGCGCCCCAGCTCATGGCCTTCCGCACCAGCCCCCAGCCCTCGGTGGCGCCGCCCGGGACGTAGCGCGAGCCGATCACCACGTCGCATTCGTCCATCCGCGCGAGCAGCTCGGGCAGGTAGCGTGGGTCGTGGGAGAGGTCGGCGTCCATGGTGACGACGTAGTCGTAGTCGCCGAGCTGGGCGAGCTCGATGGCGCCGGTCTGCGCGGAGCCGAGGCCGAGCTTGGCCTTGCGGTGCACGACGCGGACCTCGGGGTGCTCGGCGGCCAGCGCGTCGGCGATCTGGCCCGTGCCGTCGGGCGAGTGGTCGTCCACGACGAGGATGTCGAGCCCGGGGGTCTGGAGGGCGAGGATGGCCTCGACCAGGGGGCGCAGGTTGCCGCGCTCGTTGTAGGTGGCGAGCGCGACCAGGGTTCGCGCCATGCGTGTCCCTCAGCTCGTCAGGCGCTGGCAGGCCTCGTGGGCTCGCCGCGCGGCCTCCCGGCGGTCCAGTGCCCACAGCTCCTCGTTGAAGAGCTCGAGCGAGTAGTAGCCGTCGTAGCCGGTGGCCTGGATGCGGGCGACGATGTCGGCGAGGGTCAGTCGAGGCGGCGGACCACCGCCGCCTTGAGGTCCATGACCGCCGCCCCGGGCTTCGTGAGGGCCTTGACGGTGAGCGTCGTGCGTCCCTTCGGCAGGGTCAGGGTGCCGAGGGTCTTGAGGGCCCAGCGCCGCTCGTAGACCTCCTGGCGCTTCTCGCGGTCGGGGCTCGGCACGAAGTTCGGCTCCTGGGCCTTGTCGATCGCGCCCTCGACGCTGGCGTTAGCTGCCGTGACCTGGACCTTCGCGCCGATGTCGGCCTCGGGGCAGATGTACTTGAGCGCCACCTCGTAGCGGCCGGCGTGCACCACGTCGACGTCCCAGCTCACCTGGGCGTCGAGCCGGGTCCAGCCGGTCAGCCAGTTGTTGTTGGCGTGGCGGCCGCCGAACTTCAGGCCCCCCGTCCACGTGCCCTCGGGCGTCATCATCTCGACCCGCGGCATCTCCCGGTGGCCGAGCGGGATGGGGAAGCGCCCGCCGGCCTGCGCGGTCACCTCCTTGTTCCAGGCGTCGTAGGCCGCCCTGAGCTTGCGGGTCACCTCGGGGTGCTGCCACGCCACGTTCTTCTTCTGCCCGGGGTCGGCCTCCATGTCGTAGAGCTGCACCTTGCCGCGCTCGGCGACCAGCCTGTGGCGCTGGGTGCGGACGGAGCCTCGGCCGCGGCGGCCCTCGAAGAGCAGGCGGTCGGGCCAGTCCACCTTCTGGCCGAGCAGCAAGGGCGCCAGGCTCACGCCGTCGAGCGGCTTGGTCGCGAGCATGGGCACGCCCGTGAGCGCGACGAGGGTCGGCAGCAGGTCCATGGCGTGGGCGATCGTCTGGATCTCGAGCCCCGGCTCGATGTGCCCCGGCCAGCGGATGAAGCAGGGGACGCGGATGCCGCCCTCGTGCACGCTGCCCTTGGTGCCCCGCATGCCGCCGTTGAAGCGCTGGCCGTTCGGGCCGTTGTCGGTGAAGAAGACGACGATGGTGTCGTCGGCCAGCTTCAGCTCGTCGAGCTTCCTGAGGAGGCGTGCCAGGTTGTCGTCGAGGTTCTCGCACATGCCGTAGATGCAGGCGAGGCGGTCGTCGAGGCCCCGTATCTTGTACTTGTCGAAGTAGCGGTCGGGCACCTGGCAGGGGGTGTGGGGGGTGTTGTAGGGCACGTAGCAGAAGAAGGGCTTGGCCTTGTGGGCCTCGATGAAGGCGAGGGCGGCGTCGGTGAGCACGTCGGCGACGTAGCCGCGGGTCTGGACGGGCTCGCCGTTGCGGTCCATCTCGATGTCGAAGTAGTTGTTCCAGTGGCCCATGGCGATGCCCTGGTAGAGGTCGAAGCCCTGGCCGTTGGGGTGGTGGGGGTAGTGGGCTCCGTTGTGCCACTTGCCGAAGCAGCCGGTGGCGTAGCCCGCGGCCTTGAGGATCTCGGCGATGGTCACCTCGTCGGCCCGCATCGTCTCGGCGCCGCCCGAGACCCCCTTGGTCCCCGTCCGCAGATAGTAGCGGCCCGTGAGGAACGCCGCCCGCGTCGGCGCGCAGACCGGGCACACGTAGAAGCGGTCGAACCGCGCACCCTGGCCGCGCAGCCGGTCCATCACCGGCGTATCCACCTTCGCGTTCCCGTGCGCGCGGATGTCGCCCCAGCCCTGGTCGTCCGTCAGCACGACCACCACGTTGGGCCGCCTCGCCGGCGCCGTCGCGCCCGCCCGCACCCACGCCGGCGCCGCCAGCGCGGCAGCCCCCGCGCCCACCGTCCCCAGGAACCCCCGACGGGTCGTTCGCGACGCGCCCATGGCTGTCTCCTCACTCCCCGCTCTCGGTCGCGGCGCGATCATAGCGGGCGCGGGCCGCGCGAGTCAAGGTCGCCGGGCCCCGCGCCCGGCGGCGACGGGGCTCCGACCGATTCTGCCCTTGCTCGCGCGCCGATCCTGTGTATAATCAGCGCGCCCAGTCGCACTCATCCCCTTTCCCCTGGACACGTGGCTCCCCGCACCGCACAGGCCGGGTCCGTACCGTGGCAAAGCTCATCCAGAAAGCCGAGCGCGGCGACGTCGAGCACGAGCTGCTCTTCGGCAGCACGTCGATCGGCCGCGGATGGCTCAACGACGTCGTCGTCGCCGATCCCTCCGAGCGCCGCCGCCACGCCGAGGTCGTGGCGCTCGGCAAGGGCGGCTACGCGGTGCGCGACCTGCACAGCCGCACGGGCGTGACGGTGAACGGCGAGCGCGTGGCCGGCCAGCGGGCGCTGGCGGACGGCGACGTGGTCGAGATGGGTGGCGTGGCGTTCGTCTTCGACGCGGCCGAGCCCGCGGCGCCGGCGGCCGGGGCCGCGGCGCCGAAGGGGCGGGGCCTGCTGGGCGGTGTGGTGCGGCTGACGCTGGGGACGCTGCTGTCGCGCGGGTTCGGCTGGGCGCGCGAGATCGTGGCGATGGCGTATTTCGGGGCGTCGGGCGCCTTCGACGCCTACGTGGCGGCGACGACGCTGCCGAACCTGTTCCGCGACGTCCTCGGCGAGCATGCGGCCGAGGGGGCCTTCCTGCCCGCGCACAAGACGCTGCGCGCGCACGGGCGCGAGGCCGAGGCACGGCGGCTCGCCACCTCGGTGCTGGCGTTCGTCGTGCTCAGCGGCCTCGTGCTCGTCGTGCTCGGCGCCGTGTTCGCGCCGCAGGTCATGGCGCTTGTCGTCCCGGGGTTCGCGAAGCGCCGGCCCGAGCTGTGGGCGACCGCCACGTCGCTCGCGCGCTGGATGATGCCGTTCCTCGTGATCGTCGCGGTCGGCGCGGTGTTCGGCAGCCTGCTGCTGGGCGAGCGGCGGTTCGTGCGCTACGCGGTGGCGCCGGTCGGCTCGAGCGTGTGCGTGATCGCGGCGATCGTGCTGCTGACCGGGCGGCTGGGTGTGTGGAGCCTGGCGGTCGGGGTGGTGGCGGGTGGGCTGGTGCAGATGGGCATCTGCGCGTGGCC
>CBFDBL010000604.1:0-4158 GCA_965603035.1 uncultured bacterium | reverse complement strand
CCGGCTGGGCGGGCATCGTCCACGGCGGCCTGCTCGCCACCGTGCTCGACGAGGACGGCGGCTACGTCGCCGACATCCCCGACCTCCAGGCCTGCTCAGCCTTTGGCGACACGCCCGAGCAAGCGCTCGCCGAGGTCCTACAGGCCAAGGAGGCCTGGCTCGATGTTGCTCGGCAGGCAGGCAAGCCGCTCCCGCCGCCGAGATACCGGCCCGCCATATACCAGATCCCCGGGTGAGAGAGGCGGATGAAGCTCCCGGACCGCTACAAGCTTGTCGTTCCGCGCCGGAAGCTGACACAGTACCTGCTGTCTCGCACCCATCGCGTCGGGAAGCACAAGGCCGCGTTCTTCGAAAGGCGCGGCTTCTCAACGGCAAGATGGCAGGAACTTGAGTCTGCGCTCCGAAGCCAGGCGGCGCGACACGATGTGGCCAAGGTTGAGGATTCGCCCTTTGGCACTCGGTATGTGATTGATGGTATAATCGCGACGCCAAGCGGAAGCGATGCAAGGATCCGTTCCGTATGGTTTGTCGCGTCAGGTGAGAACGTCGCTCAGCTTGTCACCGCCTATCCGCTCAAGAGGAACGCAAGATGATCCGCGAACTCGACAGTGTCGTGCTCACGACCGATCTGCCAGAACAGGGCCTCAAGGGAGGCGACGTGGGCACCGTCGTGCTCGTTCACCAGGACGGCGAGGGTTTCGAGGTCGAGTTCGTCACCCTCGATGGCGAAACTGTCGCAGTCACCACACTGCTCGCGTCCCAGGTTCGTCCCATCCGCCGTGCGGAGATCGCGAGCGCCCGGGCTCTGGCCCCTCGCTAGCCCCCGGTCCGGGCGCGGTCACCGACTCTCTTCGACCGAGTGACGCGTCCACGCTTCAGGAGGCCGCCGATGGCCGAGAGCACTCCCCCATCCCGCCGCGAATTCCTGGACGTTGCGCGCGCCGCAGCGCTGATCGGCTCCCTGGCCGCCAGCTTGCCCGCCGCGGAACTGAAGAGCGACCGGAAGCTCCGCGTCGGCGTGGTCGGCGGCGGGTTCGGCGCGTCGTTCCAGTGGCATCTGGACCCCAACTGCGTCGTCGAGGCGGTGAGCGACCTGCGGCCCGACCGCAGGAGCCGGCTCCAGAAGATCTACAAGTGCGAGAAGCCCTACGAGTCGCTCGAGAAGCTCGTGCTCGACCCGCGGGTCGAGGCCGTCGCCGTCTTCACCGAGGCGCCCAACCACGCCCGACACGTCCTCGAGTGCTTCCGCCACGGCAAGCACGTCATCAGCGCCGTCCCCGCCTGCTGCTCGCTCGACGAGGCGGCGGCGATGAAGGAGGCGAAGGAGAAGACGGGCCTGCGCTACATGATGGCCGAGACCAGCTACTACCGCGCCGCGTGCATCCTCACCAGGGGGCTCTGGGACGAGGGCCGCTTCGGCAACTTCCTCTACTCCGAGGTCGAGTACTACCACCCCAACATCGGCCACGCCCGCGACGCCCTCTCGCACTGGGCAGGCAAGCGCACCTGGCGCTTCGGCTACCCGCCCATGCTCTACCCCACACACTCGCTCGGATTCCACGTCGGCGTGACCCGCGAGCGGATCACCCACGTCGCCTGCATCGGCTGGAAGAGCCAGGACCCCGCGTTCCTCGACAACCCGTACAAGAACCCCTTCGCCAGCCAGACGGCCCTGCTCCTGACGAACCGGGGCAACGTCTGCCGCTGCACCGTCTTCTGGCACGGCGACTCCCATGGCGAGCGCGCCCAGTGGATGGGCCAGGAGCTCGCGATGTACATGGGCGGCTGGAGCGGCCAGCCCTTCGTCATCAAGCGCCACGGCAAGCCCGACATCCGTTCCCACTCGAACTTCTTCCACCTCCTGCCCGAGCCCATGCGGGTGCGCACCGGCCACGGCGGCTCCCACACCTTCATCACCCACGAGTTCGTCGCCGCCCTCGCCGAGGGCCGCGAGCCGGCCGTCGACCTCTACGAGGCCCTCGCCATGACCGTCCCCGGCATCGTCGCCATGGACTCGGCCCGCAAGGGCGGCGAGCAGCTCGCGGTCCCCAGCTTCGACAAGGCGTAGCTGCGACGCCCCGCAGGGCGTCACAGCCCTGGCTGACACTCGTTCCCCCCCAGATCACCCTCAGCGGAGCCAAGGGGCGGTGTCCCGCCTACTCTGTGCCGCGGTACTCCTCGTCGAGCAGCCGCAGCATGGAGCGACCCCCCTCGGGCACAGCGATCCGCCCGGCGAGCTCCTGGTACCGCAGGAACTGCTCCTCGGCCTCCGCCGTGCGGCCACGACGCCGGAGGAGGATGGCGAGATTGGCGTGCGCGTGCAGCGAGTGCTGGCTCGGGCTGTCGCCCTCCAGCTCGACGATCGTGCGATACTCCCGCTCCGCCACCGCGGGCCTCTCGAAGTAGCGGAATGAGTAGTGGGCGACCAGGCTGCGGGCGTTGAGGTCGTCGGGGTGGGTCTTCAGGCGCGCCAGCGCCCCCTCGAGGTAGCGGGTGCGCAGCTCCTGCTCGTACTCCGCCCGCTGGCGAGCCTCCTGCCTGTCCCGCGCCGCCGCGAGCCCCACGATGCCGGCGAGGAACAGCGCACAGGCCGCGGCAG
This sequence comes from uncultured bacterium, assembly GCA_965603035.1. Lineage (GTDB taxonomy): Bacteria > Planctomycetota > PUPC01 > DSUN01 > DSUN01 > CAZDNN01. The sequence continues at coordinate 1,559 of CBFDBL010000604.1, read as the reverse complement.
CCCATCGCGGCCGACGGAACGCCGCGCCGACCAGGGCACCGACCATGCCGTAGAACAGGGGCGTGGCGACCCTGGCGACGAGCAGGATGCGGCCGACGTCCGCCCCCACCCCGGCCCGGCCACCGAGCAGCCACACGACCAGGAAGCCCGGCAGGTAGAGCGTCCGCAGCCGACTGCCCACCGACGAGCCCGCCAGCGGCAACGCCACGGTCAGCGCCCCGGCGACCGCCGTCGTCGCGACGCCGAACGCCACGGCGCGCCAGCAACGCGACCCCGCCAGCCATCTCGCAACGGCTCGCACGCTCATCGCCCTCCTGCCTCGGGCCGTGCGGTCATCACGGCGTGCTCGGCGCTGACCGTGGCGCCGCGACGATCGCTGAGGGTGAGGAAGAAGACGAGGGGACGGACGGCGGGCAGCGTCGCGCGAACCGTGCCGTCGGCGAGGCGCGCGGGCTCGGTCTTCCACTGCCGCTTCTCCCAGATGCCCGCGTCGGTCGTGTAGTGCAGGCTGGCCTTGGCGATGGGGACGGCGGCCTCGACCGTCGCCGTGACGTCGCGGCCCTTGACCTGCATCGGCCCGAGCTTCGCCAGCGGCTTGCCGCCGCGAAGGACCTGGTCGGCGAAGAGGCCGATCGCGACGGGGCGCCAGCCCGACGGGTGGCCGTGGGGCATGCGAACCGTGACGCAGAGCGTCCGCGGGCCGCTCGGCAGGCGGTAGCTGCGCTGGTAGCTGTCGAGCGGGTAGAAGTGGTCGTTGGTGCCGTTCACCCACAGCATGGGCATCGCGGCGCCGCCGAGGTAGACGGAGGGGTCGAAGGTCTCGACCCAGAGCTTGCGGTGCGAGGGCGAGAGCTTGCCGTTGAACAGGGGCAGCCAGGCGCTGTTGTCGGCCAGGAACCCGCAGCCGTAGACGGGCACGGCGATCTGGAAGCGGCCGTCGAGCCCGGCGACGATGCACGTGAGGTAGCCGCCCCACGAGATGCCCGTGAGGCCGATGCGCTGGGGGTCGACCTCGGGCTGGGCGCGCAGGAGCGAGTGGCCGCGGATGACGGCCGCCACGGCGTGGTAGGGCCACGTCTCCCGAATGCCCTTCGCGAGGGTCATGAACTTGTCGTGGTGGCCCTGGTCGGGCATGCCGTCTGGCAGGCGCTTGCCGTCGGGGCCTTTGCCTGCGAGGTCCATGGCGAGGGCCGCGTAGCCGCGCTTCGCCCACAGCGTCGCCCACTCGGGAAACGCCTTCCCGCCGCCGCCGTGGACGAGGACCATCGCGGGCGCCCTGCCCTGTCGCTCCGCGGGCAGGGCGTAGTAGGCGAAGATGCGCGTCGGCTTGCCGCCCAGCGGCTCGCCCGCGTAGTAGAGCGAGCGGCGCGCGCCGTCCTCCTTCACCCACTCGGCCTCGGGCGTGCGGCCAAGCGCATCGAGGTCCCACGGCCCTGAGTTGCGCTCGCCCGCGCTGACCGCGCCGGCGACCAGGAGAACGAGGAGCAGGTTCCGACGCACAAGCGGCCTCCAGGCTTTCGCAGCCCTCTGCCGCCCCCTGCGGGGGCTGGCCCTTTGCT
>CBFDBL010000603.1:0-4170 GCA_965603035.1 uncultured bacterium | reverse complement strand
AAGAGCCCCGTCTCGTAGATAGCGTCCGGAATCGGCGGCTATGGACTGCGGCGGCGCGACGCCGCGTTGGCAGCCAGCGGCGCGGCCGAACGAGGCTCCATATCCCCCGCCCTCAGGCGCTCTTCCTCTTCCGTTGGACGTTGGACGTTGAGCGTTGAACGTTCGACGTTGACTCTTCGCCGCTGACGCCTGACCGCTACTTCCCCGCTCGCTCCGCGAGAAGTGAAAGCGGCGTCGAGCCGCCGCAGTCCAAAGGCCCCCGCCCCGCCATCGCTGACCGCTGACCTCTGACCTCTGACCGCTGACTTGCCCCGCTACTTCGCGAGCTTGATGTCGCGGAGGACGATCTGGCCGCTGGCGATGGGGTAGAAGACGAGGTAGAGCGAGCGGACGTCGTCGAGGTGTTCGGCGCGGGTGTCGTATTTCCAGCCCTTGGCCTCGGTCTTGTACTTGGGTGCGGTGAGGTCGAAGACGACGTTGGGGTTCTCGCCGGCCTGGACGAAGCACGGGGGGCTCTCGTAGTAGGCCCACTCCTTGCCGGTGCTCAGGCCGAGGGCGACGCGGGTGCCTGCGGCGATCTTGTTGTGGAGGTCCACGACGAGCCAGCGATAGCGCGAGAGGTCGCCCTCGACGCGTCGGCCGATGGCGTTCTTGCCCTGGCGGCCGCGCGTGATGCCGACGGTCACCTGCTCGGGCTCGCCGGGCTTGCCGGCGGCGAGCAGAATGGTCGTCTGGTCCTTCGACCAGTCCTCGGCGACCTGCCAGGGCTCGAGCGGGGTGGCGAGTGCGAAGAAGGGCATGATGGTGCGGCCGGCGCGCAGCTCGAGGTTCTTGGCGAAGCCGACGCTGTACTGGTACTCGATGCTGTAGGCGCCGTCCTCGGTCGCGCGGGCCGGCACCTCGACGTCCCAGCGCAGGACGTTGCGCGGCTTGTGGAAGCGCAGGTAGGCCGGGTCGGCGCTGAGCGGGACCTGGGTCTTGAGCAGTGCGACGTAGATCTTGTCCGCGGCGGGCATGGGGAAGCGGTCGAGGACCCTGACGGCGAGGGGCGCGTCGGAGAAGTTCTCGAGCAGGATCTCGTACCGGAGCGTGAGCTCGCGGTTGCCTCCCTTGACGGTCTCGTCGCGCTGGAGGAGCTTGTGTGCGGCGACGAGGCGGGGGTCGACGCCGAGCCCTGCGACGACGCGCTGGCCGGGCCGGACCATCGGCAGGTCGCCGGTGCCGGCGAAGCGGCCGTCGAGGTAGGCGTTCATCTTGCCCGCGAGCAGCACGGTGTCGGAGGCGTTGGTCATCTGCGCCTGGCGGTAGACGTGGCGGGTGAGCGTCGGCTGCGCGAGGCGGTAGAAGGCGGCGTCGAGCTTCAGGAGCGCGATGCGCAGGGTCTGGAGGTCGTCGCGGCTCGCGAGGCTGCGGGGCCCCTCGAGCGGGTAGCTGACGGCGAGGGCCGGCGCGGCGCCGTCGTCGGGCGCGTCGGGCACGATCTCCTCGAGGCGGGGGCTCCCGCGCAGGTAGAGCACGTTGAGCCGCGCCGCCGCCGTGTTCGCCACCGCCGTCGCCCGCTCGCGGCCCTCCTCGCTCGACGCCGAGCGGAACTGCTCTTCCGCCGCACGACGCTCCCGCTCCGCGCGCACCGTGTCGTGCGCCGCACGCGACTCGGGGCGGCTGTCGAGGGTGACCCGGAAGGGCGCGAGCGACGGCGGGTCGGACGACAGGGCGGGGCTCGCCGTGCTCAGGGTCAGGGCCACGCCCGTCCAGTCCTCGCCGCTCGTCTGGCGGACGGTCGCGTTGTACTCGAGCTCGACGCGCTCGCCGCCCGTGGCCGCGCGGAGGTTGTAGCTGGGCCACCACTCGACGCCCTCGACGAGGTAGCCGAGGCGCAGCTCGCCCGCCGCCTCGCGCTGCTTCTCGAGGAAGACCACGGCCTCGCGCACCGTGCGGCTGCGGCCGGCCGTGAGCGCGGCGCGCTGGCGGGCGATGGCCGCCTTCTGCTCGTCGAGCTTGCGCTCCTGCTCGACCAGCGCGAGCAGGGCCTGGGCCAGCTTGTCGTGCTCGTCGAACATGAACGTCGTGAGCTTGCTCAGCTCGTCGGTCGTGACCGCGCCCCGCTCGAAGCCGTTGCGGGTCGTGCCGGCCGAGAAGCTGCCGAGCTTCTCGAGGAAGGCCTGCTTGCGGGTGAGCACCTCGCGCTTCTGCTGGATCTCGCGCAGCGGCGCATCGAGCTTCGCCAGCTCGTCGTCGAGCCGGCCCACGCCCTCGGGCGGCGGCGCCTCGATGGTCCGCACGCGGTGGCGCACCGCGCGGATCTGCACCCCCGCGCCGCCGTCGGCGTGCAGGCTCGACGGCACCGCCTGCGCCGGCAGCGACGTCACCACGACCTCCATCGGCCCGGCACCCGCAGGCACGGGCACCACCCGCGTGACCGCCGCCTGCCGACGATACACCGTCACCGCCGCCAGCCGACCCGACTCGCCGCCCCACGCGAGCGACGCGACCAGCACCAGCACGACCGCCACCCCCAACGTCCGCCTGGCCATGACACCACTCCTTCCCTGACGCGGCCTCCGGCCCCGACCAAAGAGGAAAACTCGGGCTGGGCACACTAGAAACCAAAGCCAACCCGGTTGGGTTTGGTTTCGCGCCCCGGGGGCCTCCAGGGCACCACTTGCCCGGCAAGAGCAAGGCCTATGGCAACGAGCGCAGAGCCGCTCGCCCCCGTAAGGTGTGTCCAGTCCGGGTTTTCCTCGCCACCACCTGCGCGCAAGCCGCGCAGAGCCCTCGACCCAAGACTCCAGGCCCTCCGAGCCCGCACGGCGCCCCTCACTCGATGATGCCGCGCAGGCCACGGGCCGGCCAGCGTTCCGGGCGGAAAGATCCGGCGCGGCGCGCGGCACCCAACGCCCCGGAACGCCCCATGCGGTCCCCAGGTGTCCGTTCGGCCGCGATGGGAATCTGCGCGGGACCAACAGAAGCGCCAGACCCGACGTGCGGCGAACGCGCGGATGCGCGCAGTTTCCGCCGCCGCGCTGTCACCTCGCGGTAGCGAGGCGACCGCGCGGTTCGCAACGCACTGCCACTCGACGCGTTGCGAGGCATCGGCTGTCCTCTTCACCCCAGGGATGGGTGGATGGATGGAAGAAGCGTTCCGCGTGCGCGGCCCTCTTGCGCGATCTTCCGCCCATTCATCCACTCATGCACCCCGGCACCCGCACGCGTCGCATCGGCCATGCCTCGGTGGCGGGGCTCGGCGGTTTCTGATATACTCCGCCGCCGATGATCCGCTGCCAGGCACACTCTGAGAAAGGAGACGGGCAGTGAAGCGGTTCAAGCGGGCGAAGGACATCCAGGTCGGGTGCATCGGCTACGGCGGCGCCTTCAACATGGGCCGCGGCCACCTCAGCCAGATGCAGCAGGCAGGCATGACGCCCGTCGCCGTCGCCGAGATCGACCCCGAGCGGCTCGAGGTCGCCGCCGAGGACTTCCCCGGCATCGGCACCTACCCCTCCGCCGCGGCCATGCTCAAGAAGTCCGACGTCGACCTCATCGCCCTCATCACGCCCCACAACACCCACGCGAAGCTCGCGCTCCAGTGCCTGCGCGCCGGCCGCAGCGTCGTCTGCGAGAAGCCCTTCGCCGTCACCACCGCCGAGTGCGACAGGATGATCGCCCAGGCACGCAAGCAGCGAGTCGTCCTCTCCACATACCACAACCGGCACTGGGACGGCTGCATCCTCGAGGCCGTCCGACAGGTCCGCGACAGGAAAGTCGTCGGCGACGTCCTCCGCATCGAGGCGCACATGGGCGGATACGGCCAGCCCGGCGACTGGTGGCGCTCGTCCAAGAGCATCAGCGGCGGCATCCTCTACGACTGGGGCGTCCACCTCCTCGAGTACTCGCTCCAGCTCATCGACGCCAGGATCGTCGAGGTCACCGGGGTCGCCAGCATAGGCTTCTGGGCGCCCGCCACCGCCTGGAAGGACGACACCAACGAGGATGAGGCCCACGCCGTCGTCCGCTTCGACTCCGGCCAGTGGCTCACCCTCACCATCAGCCACATCGACTCCAACCCCAAGCGCGGGCAGCTCGAGATCACCGGCACCCGCGGCACCTACATCATGGAAGGCCGCGGCTACGAGATCGTCCAGCACAAGTGCGGCAAGACCGTCGTCACCA
>CBFDBL010000602.1:0-4173 GCA_965603035.1 uncultured bacterium | reverse complement strand
GTCGCTCGTACGAGAAGGCGGGTCCTCCAAGGCCGGCAGAAGCCCCTTCTTCTCCACCCCTATAGGTCGTAGTTGCCCGGCAAATGACCGTCGCCGCCGGACTTATGGCGCCAGCGATCGGAGGAGGTCGAGAGATCCAGGGCGCTTGCGGCGGGGAGCGGCGGCACAAGTTTTTTTCGGGAGTCGCTCTACTTTTTCTTTACTGCTGCTCGAGAGCCGTGCTGGACCGCCCGGGGCCGCGACCTGGCTGCCCGCGCGGGGGCGGTCACAGGCGGCGGCGGCCGAGGGCTTCCTCGTAGACGGCGAGGACGTTCTCGAGGGGGGTGTCGGGCTGGATGCAGTGGGCGGGGGCGAAGATGTAGCCGCCGCCGGGGGCGATGACGTCGAGGCGGTGGCGGGCCTCGGCGCGGCAGTCGGCGACGGTGCCGTGGGGGAGGGTGTGCTGGGTGGAGATGAGGCCGCAGAAGGCGAGCTTCGCCCTGCACGCCGCTCGGATGGTCTCGGGGTCCATGCCGGGCGGCTCGGGCTGCATGGCGTCGAGGACGTCGAGCCCCATGTCGATGAAGGTGGGCATGAGGTCGCTGGTGTCGCCGCAGGAGTGCATCATGGCCTTGGCGCCGAACTCGTGGGCGAGGTCGTAGAAACGCTCGAGGCGCGGGCGGAACACCTCGTCGAAGTCGCGGGGCGAGACCATCCGGCCGTTCTGGTTGCCGCAGTCCTCGCCGCTGCACAGGATATCGACCTTGCCGTCGGCGGCCTGGAGGCCGCGGCGGAGCACCTCGTAGCAGAAGTCCACCCGCCGGTCGATGATGGCCAGGCCGACCGGGTCGCGGAGCGCGATGTCGATGAGCACCTGGGCCATGCCGCGTCCGCGCGAGACGCCGTTGACGATGTCGGGGTCGCCCGCGCCGCCGAGGCAGACGGCGTAGTCGCGCCAGCGCTCGCACTGCTGGGGGATGACGGCGTAGTCGTAGTCGTCGGGGCTGGGCCAGGGGTAGCGCTCGACGTCGTCGAGGGTCCGCAGCTCGGCGAGGGGGAGGACGACGGCCTCGGCGTAGGCGCCGCCGCTGCCGTGCTGGACGGTGCGGTAGCCGGTGCCCCAGATGTCGTAGCGGATGCCGTCGTGGGGCTTGCGGGCCGTGCCCCGCCAGGCGGGGCCGACGCCGCGGAAGTCCACGCCCAGGCACTCGCGGACGTCGCGCTCTGCGAAATGCTCCCGCAGCCGCGCGCCGATCTCAGGCGTCGTGTAGAGCTGCACCGGCACGCGGTCGGGCTCCGACCACGCCAGCGAGCACAGGACCCGTTCCTTCGAGGTCATGGACGGGTGCTCGGGTGCCTACATCGACGCGACCGAGAGCGCGACGAGGCCCAGGTTGTAGGCCAGGTGGCACAGGATGCCTGGCACGAGCGAGCCGGTGCGGTGGCGCATCACGGTCCAGAGGAAGCCCATGGTGAAGACGATGGGGACGCCGATCCAGTCGCCGGCGAGCTGGCCGACGTGGGCGGCGCCGAACCAGACGGCCACGACGATGACCGCGCCCGCGCCGCCCAGGTGCCTCGCGAGGACGCCATAGAGGAACCCGCGGTAGTAGAGCTCCTCGAACGGCGGCAGGACGAGGGCGATGACGACGAGCACGGCCAGGCCGCCGGGCCTGCGCATGAGCTTCGTCATCAGCGAGTCGCCCTCGGGCGCCCAGCTCAGGATGATCGCCGCGACCACCGCCGCGGCCGCGCCGAGCACCACGCTCCACACGACCGTGCGCCTGGACACGCGCAGGATGCTGAAGCCCTCGGCGAAGGGCCTGCCGTACTTCCTGCACGCGAAGACCCACGAGACGGTGACGGTGACCGCGGTGCCGGCCACCGTGGCGGCGAGCAGGCCCAGGGGCATGCGCGACAGGTCCCCGCCGCCTGCCGCGATGACGAGCGCGATGCCGAGCGCGAGCTCGACGGCCCAGATGATCGCCACCGCGATCAGCAGGTCGCGCCAGCCCGGCGACGCCGCCGGCAGAGCGGGCGGAGGGCCCGGCGGCTTGGCCTCGGCATCCAGGGCGATGGGCTCGGGCGGCTGGTCCAACGGCTCACTCCAGGGTCACGTCGAGGGTGTGGGGGCCGGCCTTGGCCACGGCGAAGCGGCCCTTGAGCGTCGTGCCCGAGGGCAGGGTGGCTACGGCCTCGTGCTCGCCGAAGAAGCAGCGGACCTTCGCCGTGCCCGATGCGTCGGCAGCGACCGTGGCGTGCGTCGTCCACCGCTTGCCGAACAGGGCGAGCAGCCGCTCGTAGAGCGGCTTCGGGCTCATGTCCCTGCGCACGAGGCCCGCAGGCGCGCCCTGCCAGGCACCGTGGTCGCTGAAGTCCCACCACGTGATCGCCTCGACGGCCGGGTGGCTGAAGAGCACGGTGTAGAGCTGCTCGCCGTAGTCGGCCTGCGCGCTCTCGCCGTCGGGGGTCGAGTGCCAGTCGGTGCGGCGGCGGTGCCAGTCGTTGTCCTTCTTGAGCGGGCCGGAGAGGACGGTGAGCTCGGTGAAGTGGAGGGGGAGCTTGAAGCGGGCGTAGGTCTCGCAGACCCCCCACGCCCTCTCGATGGGCCAGGTGCTCTTGTGCATGTGGCTCTGGATGCCGATGGTGTGGAGGGGGGCGCGGCGGCGCTGGAGCGCGGCGACGAGCTTCTCGAAGGCGGGCGAGACGTTGAAGTCGTTGTAGAGCAGCGTCGCGTCGGGGCTCGAGCTGTGTGCCCAGCGCAGTGCGTCGGCCACGCAGGCGTCGGCGCCGCGCTGCTTCATCCAGCGGCCGATGGCGTGGCTGTGGCGGTGGCTCACCGTCGCCTCGTTCACCACGTCCCAGATGTCGATCGCCCCCTGGAAGCGGTAGACGATGTCCTGGACCCGCCCCTCGAGCCGCTCGAGCACCGCGGCGTCGGGCAGGGCGTTCGCCCACTTGGGGTAGACTTCGTGCCACACGAGGGGGTGGCCCTTGGTCGCGATGCCGTGCCGGGCGCACCAGTCGGCCATGGCCCGGATGCGGTCCTCGTCGGTCTCGTCCTTGCGCGGCTCGTAGCCGCCCCAGTAGAAGGGCAGGGTGGCGTAGTTGAGGAGGGCGGCGAACCGGCCCTCGTAGGCTCGCGCGCGGGCCTGCGGCTCGAGCCGGCCGAGGCGGTAGGCGTTGCAGCCGAGCTTGAAGGCGTGGCGGACGAGCCGCACGGCCACCTCGGCGCCCTCGAGCGGCTTGCCGCCGCGGTCCACGAGGCGGAGCGCGACGTCCGCCGTCCTGTGCTCGCGGATGCGCGCCTCGGCGCCCTCGAGCAGCGCTCGCTTGTCCACGGCCTCTCCTCTCAGGGCTGGTCGAGCACGGGCGACGGCTCCGCGACCGTGATGCCGGCCGTCATGAGGGCCGGGACCGCCGTGTTCGTCAGGTGCAGCTCCTCGCCGTCGAGCCGGAACACCGACCAGTCCACGTGCTCGAGCCGCGCCTCGGCCACCGGCCCGTCGCACTCGAGGATGACGCGGTAGAGCAGGTCGGCTCGCTTGTGTCGCGCCGCGCGCTCGCTGCTCGGCCCCGCGATGACGATCCCCTCCGCCACCTTCGCCACCAGCGTCGCATTCTCGTGCGTGTGGTAGAGCCACACATCGTCCCTCGGCGCGCCCTCGAGCTCGTCGCGCCAGTGGATCGTCAGCTCCGCGCTCAGGCCCTCGGCCCGGAACTCCAGGTCGCCGCGCACCCGCTCGAGCCGCGGCACGAACGCCAGCGCGTAGCCGCTGCGCGCGCCCGACGGCAGGAACACCGACGTCGGCGACCCCGCCCGCGCCAGGAACCGCACGCGGCACACCACCTCCATCAGCGTCGGCTGCTCCGGCAGCGCGCCGCCCTCGCGCGGACCCACCCACACCAGCCGCTCGAGACGCACGTCGAGCAGCAGCGGCTCGGGACGTGGCTGCTCCCGCGACCGCCCTGCCAGCGAGAACAGATACAGCAACAGCCCGGCCACCCCGGCCGCGGCCGCGATGCTCAGCATGTGGTTCCGGCTCATGTCGTCAGACCTCCCGAGCCGGCGGATGGCCTCGCGCTGCCGATGCCATCATAGTGCGCTGTGAGCCAGGGGTCAAGAGCCCGCACCCGCTCAGCTACCCGTCGAGCGGTAGTGCCGCACCCCGAACCGCCACACCACGAGCGCGA
>CBFDBL010000601.1:0-4183 GCA_965603035.1 uncultured bacterium | reverse complement strand
ACCTGCGCAAGGACACCGCCTGCGCCGAGGCCGCCCTCAGCGCGCTCGGCCCCCTCGCCGAGGGCTGGGCCGAGCTCGACGCCAGGCCCCGCATCGACTGACCCGCAGCCGGGGCCCTGCCCGTGGCCAGCGCGCGAGGCGGCCGGCGAGCACCCCTCGCCGCCCCACGGCTCCCCCTCCACTCACCGAGAACGGCGCGTGCGGCGCCTCGCACACTGTACGCCGAAGCGTACAGGCGAGGCGCGACCGCCATCGGGCGCGGTCAGCCGCGGCGAGCGCCCCACATGGTGGGAGCGCCGCGCGCCGCGCGCCCCACGGCCTGTCCGGTCTGTTCGCCGGTCCGACCAGGGGGCCGCCGGGGTGCCGGGAAGGGATTCGCTCGGCGATGACGGATTCTCCGCGCCGCGGCATGTCGCCGTAACTGGCGGCTCGCGCGGCAGTTGCGCGCGCCGGCCCGCTCGCGTGCCGGCGCATTCCTGCGCAGGGGCGCCGCTGGCGGCGGGGGGTTCGGCACGGCAGTTGCTCTAAGGGAGGGGCAGTTCGCACGGGGCGTGCGGGCATCGGGCTTCCTGACGATAACGAGAGGTGAGGATGAACGCCGTAATCCTAGTGGTGGACGACGAGGCGAGCGCTCGCTACTCGCTCAAGCGGCGGTTGAGCCGCGAGGGCCACGAGGTGCACGTGGCGTCGTCGGCCGAGCAGGGCCTCCAGCAGCTCGACCGCCAGATGCCCGACCTCGTCATCGCCGATCTCCAGATGCCCGAGCGCGGCGGGCTGGCGTTCGTCGGTGCCGTGCGCGAGCGCGACAGCACGCTGCCGGTGATCGCCACGACGGGCCCGGGGAGCGTGGCGGCGGCCGTCGAGGCGATGAAGGGCGGCGTCAGCGACCTCCTGGAGAAGCCGGTGGACGGCGACGACGTGGCGCGTCGGGTGGCCTGTGCCCTCGAGAGCACGGCGCTGCGCAGGGAGGTGCTCCAGTTCGAGCCGGAGATGCGGGGGGTGGCGTCGCACGACGGCGAGACGCTGCTCGGGCAGACGCCGCCCATGCGCGCCATCTACCGCACCGTCCGCAAGCTGAGCCGGTCGGCGACCACGACGGTGCTCATCGAGGGCGAGAGCGGGACGGGCAAGGAGCTGGTGGCCAAGGCGATCCACGCGACGAGCGCGCGCCGCGACAAGCCCTTCGTGGCGGTGAACTGCGCGGCGCTGACCGAGACCCTCCTCGAGGCCGAGCTGTTCGGCTACGAGAAAGGCGCGTTCACCGGCGCCGCGGCCTCGGGCAAGATCGGGCTCTTCGAGGCCGCCGACGGCGGCACCATCTTCCTCGACGAGATCGGCGAGATGGGCTTCGACCTCCAGGCCAAGCTCCTGCGGGTCCTCGAGGACAAGCACTTCCTGCGCGTCAGCGGCACCGAGAGCATCGCCGTGGACGTCCGCGTCGTGGCCTCGACGAACCGCAATCTCCAGGCGCGCGTCCGCGAGGGCGGCTTCCGCGAGGACCTCTACTTCCGCCTCAAGGTCGTCACGATCACCACCCCGCCGCTCCGCGAGCGCAAGGACGACATCCTCCTGCTGGCGAAGTACTTCCTCGACGTCTACAACCGCCAGTTCGACCGCCAGATCGAGGGCTTCACCCCGGAGGCCGAGCGGCTCCTGCGCTGCTACCCCTGGCCGGGCAACGTCCGCGAGCTCAAGAACGCCATCGAGAGCTGCGTCATCCTCGAGGGCGGTGACCGCGTCTCGCCGCGCCACCTCCAGCTCGACGCCGCGCGGCTGCTGCGCTCGCCGAGGCGCGCACCCCAGGGCCGCGACGAGACCTTCTGTAGCTACCGCGACGGCGCCGCCACCGACGACGAGGAGATGTCGCTCGCCGCGATGGAGCGGTGCCACATCCTGCGCGTGCTCAACGAGACCATGTGGCAGCGCGGCCTGGCCGCCGACGTCCTCGGCATCCACCGCACCACCCTGGCCAATAAGATCCGCGAGTACAAGCTCGCCGACGCATGAGGTCACTGTCCCCACCATCCCCTCACCCATTGAGGAAAGGCAGACAATGGGCGGCGAGCCTTCCGAGCAGACATCGCGAGTTCACGAGCAGCGACACGCCGACGCGGCCACGGCCGGCCTCCTGGTGCCCGCGCGGCGCCGGGGCGAGAGCCGGCGGCCGCTGAAGCTCCACCACCACGTCGAGGGCACCGTCGAGCCGTGGAGCCAGCGGCCCGACCCGCAGGAGATCGCGCCGCTCGACCTCGCCGGGCCGGCGCCGGCCCCCGCCGCGGCCGACGCCGAGAGCCTGCTGGCCGCGGCCGAGGAGCTGCGCCAGCTCGCCGAGCTCGGCGAGATGTGCGGCCGCGTCGCCCACGAGGTCCGCAACCCCCTCGCCAGCATCGCCGCCACCGCCGAGGTGCTCCGCGACACCCTCGACCCCGGCGACGACCGCCGCGAGGGCGTCGAGGCGATCCTCGCCGAGACCGAGCGCCTCGACTCCCTCGTGCGCGACCTGCTCGCCTTCGCCCAGAGCCGCGAGCCGCGGGCCCTGGAGGCCGACGTCGCCGACGACGTGGACCGCGTCGTGCGGGCCGCCGCCGAGAGGGCGCGGGACGCGGGCGTCGCGATCCACGTCGAGGCACCCGCGACCTGCACCCCGGTGCTCGTGGACTCCGAGCTCGTCCAGCACGCCTTCGCCCACCTGGCATCCAACGCCATCGAGGCCATGCCGCACGGCGGCACGCTGAGCGTGCGGACCCTCGAGCCCGACCTGGGCTCGAGCTACGTGTGCGTGACGTTCACCGACACGGGGGTCGGCATCCAGGCCGGCGACGCGCCGCGGGTGTTCGACCCGTTCTTCACGACGCGCGCCGACGGGGTGGGCCTCGGGCTGGCGGCGGCTCGCCGGCTCGTCGAGGCCCAGGGCGGCCACGTGGCCGTCGAGAGCGCGCCGGGCAGCGGCGCCTGCTTCACCGTCTATCTCCCCCGTGCCGACATTACCAGGAGCTGAGCGGGCATGGAACGCATTCTGCTGGTGGACACCGAGCGGGCGCTGAAGGCGGCACTGGCCACGGCGCTGCGCCAGGACGGCTACGAGGTGGTGCTCGCCGACAGCGGCGAGACGGCCCTCGAGCTGGCCGAGCACACGCCGCTGGACCTCGTGGTCACCGAGGCGCGCCTGCGCGGGATGGACGGCCTCGACCTCCTCCGCCGCATCCGCGAGCGCCAGCCGCAGGCGGCCGGCGTGGTCGCCACGGCCTACGGCTCGCTGGAGTCGGCCGTCGAGGCGCTCAGGCTCGGCTGCGCCGACTACGTCACCAAGCCGTTCCGGGTCGCCGAGCTCCGGCGCCTGGTGGCCCGCGTCCTGGCCGCGCGGCGCCCGACGGGCGCGGGGGGCAGCCCCTTCCGCATCGCGGCCATCCCCCACGAGCTGCTGACCGGGCCCGGCGAGACCCGCTGGACCTACGACCTGTGGCGCGTGGGGCCGGGCCGCCGCGGCATCCTGTTCGCGGCCGCGCCGCGCGCGGGCCGCGAGGTGCTGCGCGCGGTGGTCCGCGCCGAGGCCGCCCACCGGCCCCGGCCGCGGCCCGTGCTGGCCAGCGCCGAGGCCGCCCTGGGCGAGCGGCTCGACGCCTTCCTCGGCCTGGTGGACGTCCCCGGGCGGGTGCTGCGGTTCGCCACGGGCGGGGCCGTGGACGCGTGGCTGTGTGGCGCGGGCTTCGGGACCGACGTGCTCACCGGCCGCCACGACGACATCGGGGTGGCCATCGAGGCCAGCGACCGCCTGGTCGTGGCGAGCCGCGCCGCGGCCGCGGCCGACCCCAACGGCTCGCCGGCCGAGGCCGAGAGCCTGCGGACGGGCGCGTGCCTGCGCGTGGGCATCGGCTCGCTCGTGCGCGGGCTCGCCGAGGAGCGGCTCACCCTGCGGCCCCCCTGCTCGCCGGCCGACTACATCGAGCGCAGCGAGGAGGCGGCCGGGCAGGCGGGCCTCGGCGAGGCCGACGTGTTCCGCGTCGCCACGGCCGTGGCCGAGGCGGTGCAGAACGCCGAGCGCCACGCCTACGGCGGCAGCGACGGGCTCATCGAGGTGCGCTACCTGCGGGGCCCGAGCGACCTGATGGTGGAGGTGAGCGACACGGGCCGCGGCTTCGACACCGCGGCGGCCGACCCCGTGCCGGCGGGCGGGGGCGAGCTC
>CBFDBL010000600.1:0-4194 GCA_965603035.1 uncultured bacterium | reverse complement strand
CGCAGGCGCCGCCCCACCGCCTGTGGGTAAGTCGGGGTGACCAGTATAAGAACGCCGGGCGAAGCAACCGGCGGCGCCGGCGCGAGACGCCGGTGCCGCGGCTCCGCGAGCAGGCCGAACGCGCGCTCGCCGTGCTCATGGGCTGGCAGGAGTTCGGCCCCGCGTGGGACAAGGCTGTGGCCGCGGGCACGGCGCCCGCCGTGATGACGGGCTGCATCCCGCCCCGCGGCGCCGAAGATCGCAGGTGGTCGAAGCAGGAGTGGAAGGACGGCGTGGTCTCCCGCTGCATGCGGGACAACCTGCGGACGATGAACGCGCTGGCCCTTTTCGCGCGCGCCTACCGCAACCCGTGGTCGAAGCTCTACGGCAGCGACGAGCTGATCGACCGCACCATCAGTGGGCTCGACTTCTGGTGCGTTGCCCAGGGCCACAACGGTGGGTTCGTGGACATCTGGAGCCACCGGTGGGTCGGCGGGCCGTCCCGCCGCCGTGCCGGTGGCTGTCTGGAGGGGTTCGGGCACCAGGGGCTCGCGACGGCCTTCCTGCTCGCCCATCGCGAGCTCGAGCTCGAGGGAGCCCTCGAGCAGACCATCGACAACGACGGCGACCGCGACACTCCGGCGCTCACCCGCCGCGTGGCGTACGGCCAGCTCTTCCGCAAGAGCCGCGACTACCTGGTAAGCCCCATCGGCCGCGGCCACGCGCCCAACCAGGACCTGGGGAACATCATCGCCGCGTGGCTTGCGAACGACTGCGTCGAGATGCTGGAGCCCGGCCGCGCCTGGCCCAGAGCCCTCGCCCTCGACTACGCGCGCTCCGCCGTCGGCCTCGCGCGCGACCCATACGGCGGGCGGTGGGTGTCGCCTCGCGGCCTGGCCATGGAGCCCAACGGCTCGAGTAACGGCGGCTACTGCGGCAACTACGGCGAGGGCTGCGTCGCCATGATCTGTCGCGTCGCCCGGTTGTCGGGACAGAGCGAGATCCAGCAGCGGGCCCGCGACGCCGTCACCGGCTTCGCTTGGTTCCGCTACCCCTGCCTCGACGCCGAGGGACATCCCTGCCTGCGCAAGGAGGAGGTCATCTCGTGGCGAAACAACCGCTGGCCCGGCCGCACCGCCTACGGCGTCATCCCCTACGCCGCCCTCGAGCTCCGCGACCCCACCGCCATCCGCCTCGCCTGCCTCCACCTCAACCATGGCCGCGCCTGGACGATCGAGCTGGACAGCCGCAACGCCCACTTCATTGCGCACGTCACCGCCGCCATGGACCTTCTCGACGCCTACAAGGCCCTCGAGGCCCTCCAGCCGAGCGGCGTCCGCCTGGCGATGGAACGGGGCGCGGGGGCCTGGGCCGACCCCGTCGCGGGCACCGTTGCCATCCGACAGCCGGGCATCCGCCTCTACGCCGCCCTCCACTGGCGCCACGGCTTCAAGCCCGGCACGACGGCGCGGTCGCCCGCCAACGCCTCGCCCAACCATATCGCGCGCGTTCACTGCACCACGCCCACCATCGACCGCATCGCCACCATGGCCATGCCCCAGGCGGGGCGGCTCGCCGTCTGCCGCTACGGCCCCTACCTCATCGTCCTGAACCAGGCCGCCGACGCCGCTCGCCTGCCGCCCTCGGCACGGGCAGGGCTCGCGACCTGCTGACCGGGCGCGCCATCCGCCTCGATGCCCCAATCGAGGTTCCCCCCGCCTCCGCTTTTGTGCTATACTGTTCGTCCACCAACTGAGTCGACGCGAATTGCGAGAGGGCTATGTGGAGCGAGCCACTGCCCGAGGGCCTGGGTCTGCGGGGGCCGGTGCGGCTCTCCGTGGAGGCCGATCTGCGGCCTGACGGGACCTTCGGCAAGGAACTGGTTGTCGTGACCGAGTCGCACGTCCACGTGGTGGCGTGCGAGGACGGGCGGGGCACCGTGCGCCTGGAGCTGCCGCTGGCCGAGGTGTCGGAGCCGAAGGCGCAGACGTTCGTCGGCGGGGGCGCGCTCGAGGTGACCCGCGGCGACGAGGTCGTCGAGCTGGTGCGCTACACGTCGGCCCGTGGCGCGCGCTTCGCCGCCGCCGCGAAGCTGATGGAGAAGCTGCTCAAGGGCGAGGAGATCGAGCTCCCCGAGGACGAGGGGAACCTCTGCCCGAAGTGCGGCATGCCCCTCGACAAGGGCACCAGGGTCTGCAACTTCTGCGCCCCCAAGGCACGCGCGCTGAGGCGCCTGATCCGCTACCTCAAGCCCTACTGGCTCCGGGCGTCCCTTATGGCGGCGCTGGCCATCGCCAGTACGGGTTTGGGCCTCTTCGTCCCCTACCTCCAGAAGCCCGTCATGGA
The DNA here is from genome assembly GCA_965603035.1 of uncultured bacterium. Lineage (GTDB taxonomy): Bacteria > Planctomycetota > PUPC01 > DSUN01 > DSUN01 > CAZDNN01. Next base: position 1,869 of record CBFDBL010000600.1, on the reverse strand, counting down.
CCGCGTCCTGAAGCCCGAGGGGACGCCGGCGCCGGTCGGAGAACGTCTTGGGGTTCTGGGCATCATTCTCCTGGCGGCCCTGGGCGCACAGGTCGCCATGTTGCTCATCGGCATCGTCCAGGCCTGGCTATCCTCCTACGTGGGCAACCGCATCACCCACGATATCCGCTGCCAGCTCTACCGCCATCTCCAGTTCCTCTCGCTCAACTTCTACGACAAGCGCGAGGTCGGCACGGTAATCTCGCGGGTCAACCAGGACACGGGCTCGCTCCAGGCATTTCTCGTGCGTGGCTCCCAGGACCTGGCGCGCAACCTGCTCATGCTCGTCGGCATCGGCTTCATGGTCTTCTCGATGCACTGGAAGCTCGCGCTCTTCCTGCTCCTGCCCGCGCCGCTTGTGGGGTTTGCATCGCGAATCTTCTGGCGGCGCATCCGCCCGCTCTTCCGCCGGATGTTCCATCGCTGGGGTCTGGTGAACAGCCTCCTGAGCGAGACCCTCAATGGGCTGCGGGTGGTGAAGGTGTTCGCGCAGGAGCCCCGGGAGATCGAGCGCTTCGATGGCCGCAGCGATATCCTGGCCGGCACGGGGGTGACCGTCGAGCGGACGGCGGCGGTCTTCTTCTCGGGCATCCAGCTCTTCACCGCGCTCGGCGTGCTGCTGGTCTGGTACATGGGCGCGCGCTACGTGCTGGGGGGGGCCATGACCCTCGGCACGTTCGTTGTGTTCATCACCTACGTCCGGATGTTCTATGAGCCCATGCGGTGGATGTCGCGGCTCGTGAGCTTCTGCTCGCGGTCGCTCACGGCGGCGGAGCGGGTGTTCGAGGTGCTCGACAGCCCCGCCGAGACGGCCGAGGCCGCCGACGCCGTGCCCATGCCCAAGATCGAGGGCCGCGTCGAGTTCCGCGACGTGAGCTTCGGCTACGACCCTCACCGGCCCGTGCTCAAGCACATGAGCTTCGACGTCGAGCCGGGCGAGATGATCGGTCTCGTCGGCCACAGCGGAGCCGGGAAGACCACCACCATCAACCTGCTGTGCCACTTCTACGACACCGACGAGGGCGAGATCCTCGTCGATGGCGTCCCCATCGAGAGGATTCGCCTCGACGACCTGCGCTCCCAGCTCGGGGTGGTGCCCCAGGACACCTTCCTGTTCAGCGGCACCATCGCCGACAATATCGCCTACGCCAAGCCGGGGGCGACGCGCGAGGATGTGATCCGCGCCGCCAAGGCCGCCAACGCCCACGACTTCATCCTCCGCAAGCCCGACGGCTACGAGACGGCCCTCGGCGAGAAGGGCGCGGGCCTGTCGGCCGGCGAGCGCCAGCGGCTGGCGATCGCGCGGGCCGTGCTCCACAACCCGCGCATCCTCATCCTCGACGAGGCCACCTCGCAGCTCGACGTCGAGACCGAGAAGCAGATCCAGGAGGCCATCGAGCGGCTCATCGAGGGCCGCACCACCTTCGCCATTGCCCATCGCCTCGCCACGCTCCGGGGGGCCGACCGCCTCGTGGTCCTCAAGAACGGCGAGATCGTCGAGAGCGGCACCCACGACGAGCTCATGGCCGACGAGGACGGCGAGTTCCACCGCCTCGTCAAGACCTACCAGGAGATCTCCAGCGTCCGCGCGGTGCAGCGCTGAGGAGACCGCGACGCCATGCCCCACTTCCACCATCATGACCATCACGGCGGCCAGGGCGGGCCGCGGCAGAGCGCGCCCAGCCTGCCGCCGCCGAGCAAGCCTTCGACCGACTATGTCGTCCTCGACCCGGGGGCCGTGCGCTTCCGTCGCGGGGGGGAGCGCCTCGAGCTTCGCCAGGACGGCGACGACTGGCTCCAGGTCACCCTCGTCCGGCTCTTCCCTCTCAC
>CBFDBL010000599.1:0-4206 GCA_965603035.1 uncultured bacterium | reverse complement strand
TTGCAGCGCTGGAGCGAGATGTCGCAACTGCGGCTGCGGCCCACCACGACCGTTGACCCGACGTCGAGGCTGTACTCCTCGCCATCGACGTACCCGGCCATGCCCACTAGCACGAGGCCCCCGGACACAGACCGATCCTCCTGCAAGGCCCCAGCGATGGCCGAGGCAAGACTAACACATCGTTTCTCAAAAATCAAGCCCGGATTGACGGCAGGCATAGATTCTGCCTCGGGCGAGCCTTAGCCACTCCTCGCCCCCGGCGCACACCCTCATCGCACGGCCTCCGCCTGGGGGAAACTGCCGCCGGCCCGCCGGCCCCGCGAGCGGCCTGCGCCCGCCCCTGCCCCGTGCCGGCCGGGTCACTCCGTCGCCCGGTCGGCGGCCTGGTCCCACTCGTCGTAGAGGGCGGCGAGCTCGCGGCGGACGGCCTCGAGCTGGGCGGAGAGGGTGCGGACGGTCTCGGGGCTCTGGTAGATGTGGGGGTCGGACATGGCGTGCTGGAGGTTGGCGATGGCGTCCTCGTGCTCGAAGATGAGTCTCTCGACGGCGTCGATGGGCCTGGGCTTGCGGCGGGCGGGCCGGCGTGTCGCTCGGGGGGGCGGCTTGCGCCTGCGCGGCGCGGCGGGCTCGCCGGCCGGGTGCCGCGCGCGTGCGGCGTAGCGCGAGTAGGGGCCGTTGTAGACGGTGGCCCGGCCGTCGCGGATCTCGAGGATCTTGCCGGCGCAGCGCTCGAGCACGTAGCGGTCGTGCGAGACGAGCACGACGGTGCCCTCGTAGGCGTCGAGCGCGTCCTCGAGGGCGAGGCGCGACGGGATGTCGAGGTGGTTGGTCGGCTCGTCGAGCAGGAGCAGGTTGGGCGCCGAGAGGATGAGCCTGGCGAGCGCCACGCGGGCCTGCTCGCCGCCGCTGAGCTCGCCGACCTTCTTGAGGACGTCGTCCTCGCCGAACAGGAAGAGGGCGAGCAGGCTGCGCAGCTCGCCGGCGCGGGCCGTGGGCGCCCGCTGCCACACCTGGTCGAGCACGGTGAGCGCGGGGTCGAGGTCGTTGCGGTCCTGGCGGTAGTAGCCCGCGACGACGTTGTGGCCGAGCCGTACCGTGCCGGCCGTGGGCCGCTCGTCGCCGACGACCAGGCGCAGCAGCGTGGTCTTGCCGGCGCCGTTGGGCCCGACGATGCCGATGCGGTCGCCGCGGGCCACCTCGAGGCTCAGGCCCTCGAAGAGCGCGCGGCCCTCGAACGCCTTGCCGAGGCCCTGGACGCTGAGCACGGCGTGGCCGCTGCGCACGGCCGGCGCGATGCGGACGCGTACCTCCTTGCGCCCGGCGGGCCGCTCGAGCCGCTCCTGGCGCGCGAGGCGCTTGCGGCGGCCCCTCGCCTCCTTGCCGCGCTGGCCCGCGATGTAGCGCTGGATGAACGCGGCCTCCTTGCGCAGCCGCTCGTGCTGCGCGTCGTAGCGCTTGCGGCGCAGGGCCATCCGCTCGGCCTTCTGGACCAGGTACGCCTCGTAGTTCCCCTTGTAGAGCTCCACCCGCGCCCCGTCGAGGTCGAACACGCGGCGGGCGAACACGTTGAGGAACTGGCGATCGTGCGATACGACGACCGCCGCACCGCGGAACCGGGCGAGGAAGCCCTCGAGCCACGACAGCCCGTCGATGTCCAGGTGGTTCGTCGGCTCGTCGAGCAGCAGGACGTCGGGCTCGCCGAGCAGCAGGTGCGCCAGCGCCAGGCGGCTGCGCTCGCCGCCGCTGAGCTGCTCGACCGGCGCCGCGAGCGCCTCGGCGCCGAACCCCAGGCCGTGGAGCGCCGCCTCCGCGCGCGGGCGCACCGTGTAGCCGCCGAGCCGCTCGTAGTCGTGCTCCAGCTCCGCCTGCTCGGCCAGCAGCCCCTCCGCATCGCCCGGCCGCGACGCCATCTGCTCGCGAAGCACCCCGATGCGCGACTCGAGCTCGTGCACCCGCGCGAACGCCGAGAGCGCCGCCGCCAGCACGCTCCCGTGTCCGCTGAAGTCGGGCTCCTGCGCCAGCAGCCCCAGCCGCGTGCCCCGAGCCACGTGCACCGCTCCCTCGGTCGGCGCCGTCGCGCCCGCCATCAGCCCGAGCAGCGTCGTCTTCCCCGCGCCGTTCGCACCCACCACGCCGATCCGGTCCCCGGCGTGCACCGCCAGGGTCGCGCCCTCGACGAGCACCTGGGTGCCGAAGGCCTTCGAGACGTTGCTCAGCGCGATGATGGGCATGGCAGGCTGCGAGGGGAGCCGAGTGCTGCGACCACCTCACCTCTCGTACTGATAGACCAAGGCGGCGAGGGCGGCGGCGGCCGCGGTCTCGGTGCGCAGGGTGGGCCGGCCCAGGCTCACGGGCACGAAGCCGGCGGACTCGGCGTCGGCGAGCTCCTGGCGCTCGAACCCGCCCTCGGGCCCCACGAGGTAGGCGACCGAGCCGATGGAGCCGTGCGCCCCGAGCACGCGCCGCAGGAGGGGCGCGTCGCTGTCGGCGGAGCACAGGAGCGCCAGGTCGAAGTCGCTGGCGGAGGCGAGGAAGGCCTTCAGGGGCCTCGGGGCGGCGATGCGCGTCACGGTGGAGCGGCCGCACTGCTTCGAGGCCTCGATGGCGTAGCGCCGCCAGCGCTCGAGGTAGACCGCCTCCTTCTTGTGGACTTTGCGCACGCTGCGGCGGGTCTCGACGGGCACGAGCTCGCGGAGGCCCAGCTCGCAGCATTTCTCGATCGTCAGCGCCATGGCGCGGCTCTTGACGACCGCGCAGCCGAGGGTCACGGCCAGCGCGGGATCGCGGTCCACCCGCCGCCGCTTCAGGATCTCGATCTTCGCCCGCGAGCGGTCCACCCGCTCGACCACGCCGACGCCCTCGACCCCGCTGCCGTCGAAGACGGCGACCTCGTCGCCGACGCACACCCGCAGCACGCGGCTCAGGTGCCGTGCCTCGGCGCCCGTCAGCCACACGTGGTTCTCGCTGCCCATATCCGGCACGTAGAAGCGATGCATCGCGCTCTCCGCCCAGCCTACCGCGCCGCCGGCGCCGCCGGCGGCAGCTCCACCACGACGGTCCCAGCCAGCAGGTCGCCGACGCGCTGCCACCGCGGCGTCACCAGCAGCACAATGGAGCCGACCAGGTAGGCCGCGGGCATCATCAGCGGCGGCGGACGCAGCAGGTTCCGCACCACCGCGCTGCGCAGCGACAGCGGCGAGCCGTCCTCGGCCACCACCCGGATGGTCAGCAGCCGCTTGCCCAGGGTCTGGCCCGTCATCGCCTCGCAGAGCACGAAGTAGGCGAAGAAGACGGCCAGGTGCAGCACCACCATCAGCACGGGAAGCCCCGACGACTCGTCGTCGAACTCGTAGACGAACAACAGCAGGCGCAGCAGGAGCTGCCACAGGAACATGGTGACCAGCGCGTCGAGCAGCATGGCCGCGGTGCGGCGCGCCCACGTCGCCGCCAGCGCCGGCGCAGGCGCCGCGAGCCGCAGCTCCCGCGGGCGCCGCTGCGCGCGGAAGGCGCACACGGCGAGCACCGGCATCAGCGCCAGCACCGCCACGCCGTTGCCCAGCACCCACGGCAGCGCGTAGGCGGGCCACAGCGGCACCTCCGAGATCGCCTCCTCCGCACCCCACGCCCCGTCGCGCCAGCGGTGGATCGACAGGTTGGCGGTCCGGGCCCGGACCAGCAGCAGCGAGCCGTCGAACGACGCCGCCGCGATGTCGTAGGTCCAGTTCAGCGAGTCGTCGACGCCGGGCACCACGTCGGGCGCGCCCCAGCCGTCGCCGGTCGAGCGCACGACCCGCAGCGGCCGCGCGGCCGACAGCCGCCGCCCGCGCTCCTTGGCGAACACCCACACCCGGCCCCCGTGCCACGCCACCGCGTAGTCGCTGTTGCGGTACGGCAGCGCCACCCGCGCCGGCGCGCCCCACCGCTCGCCGTCGAAGCTCGCCGTCCACAGCTCGTTCGCCCCCTCCGCCTTCGGCTCCGTCGGCAGTGCCTGGAGCCAGAAGAGCGCCGCCGAGCCGCCGCGCGCCAGCGCCCGCACGTCCAGCGGCTCCGCCGCCGTCGCCAGCGGCTGCCCCATGGCCTCGGGCCCGTCGATGGCGTGCTCGCCCTCGCCCCGGGTGAACCGCGCGGCCGCCAGGCGGTGCTGCTCGTCCTTGTGCTCGGCGCCGAACACCCGGACACACTCTTCTCCCTCGACTACCTGGCGAG
>CBFDBL010000598.1:0-4207 GCA_965603035.1 uncultured bacterium | reverse complement strand
CCTGGGGCGAAAGGCGGCCGCTGGCGGCGAAAGCTGGTGAGAAATGCGGGCTAGAACTCGGCGGGGCCGACGGGCCGCGGCGGGTCGGGTCGGGGCTGAAGGTTCGGCTGGGGTGCGGGGACGAGGCGGCCGTCGGCGACGATGCGGTCGCCGGCGACGCGGATGCGGAGAGCCCAGACGCCGAAGGCGGAGAGGATGCGGACCTCGTCGTTGGGCGGCGGCGGCGGCTCGTCGCGCATGCGGACGCGGAAGTTCTCGACGGTGCCGTGTGCGGGGCACGAGACCTTGCCTGTCCTGGGGTCGAGGAGGAGCTTGGTCTGCTGGCCGAAGAGCATGCACCAGTCGCGGATCTGGCGCTCGCGGGCGTTGCGGCCGCCGCGCTGGCGCAACTCGACAAAGTTCTCGGGCAGGCGCTTGTGCCGCTTTCGGAACTCTGCGACGAGCTGCTCGATCTGCCGCATGTTGTTGCGGCAGGCCTCGTTCTGCCACTTCTGGCGGCGCGCATGCTCGCCGGCAGCGATCTGGCCGATGAGGGCGGGCATGTCGACGAACGAGACGACGTTGGCCGGGGCGTCGGGCAGGCCGAGCTTGCGGTAGCGCTCGCTCGCGACGAGCGCGTTGCGCGCCTGGCCGCGCTGGAGCGCGATGACGCCGCGGACGTCGCCGAGCCGCGAGGCGAACACGGCGTAGGGCCCGACGAAGCCGTAGTGGAGCGCGGCGCCGTGGCGGAGGTTCTCGGCGCTCCAGAGCTCGACGCCGTCGAGCTCGTGGCGTCGCACGAGCGGCTTGGCGCCGTCGCGCTCGCGGGGCCGGAACTGGCGGGCGAAGAGGGTCAGCCAGGTCTCGGCGGCGGCCTGGGCGGTCTCGCGGTCGCGGACCTTGAGGACGAAGAGCAGGTTGGGCATCTCGTCCATGAGGGCGCCGGGCATGAGGGCGAAGGCGCCGTCGCCGTCGCAGGCGGCCATGACGAGCTTGCAGGGCGCCGCCAGCTCGGGCTCGGCCGCCAGGCCGATGTCGCCGAGGAACCCGAAGGTCTCGCGGGCGAGGTTCGCGCCCCAGGCGGCGAGCGCCGTGTCGGGCACGAGGGCGAGGGCCTCGAGCTTCGACGGCTGGGTGGCCAGCACCTTCGCGCTCTCGGCGTTGCGGTGGATCGTCCAGCTCAGGGTCCCGCGCACGTCGCCGCCGACGCGCAGGTCGCCCGACAGCCCGCCGGCGCCGGCCAGCAGCATGAGGAGCCGGCCGGCGGCCGGCGTCGGCCCCCGCCGCTGCAAGTCGCGGGCGAGCTCGTGGCGCAGCATCCCCATCAGCACCGCGACGTTCACATACGCGCGGCCGTCGGCGTCGCCCACCGGCCCCGCAGCGACGTCGGCGCGCGGCGCCTCGCCCGCGGCGGCGTGCAGCGCGTCCTCCAGCACGTTCATGTTGTTCGAGAACAGGACGTGGGACGCCGTGAGCGCGTAGCCGGCGCCCTTGGCGCGGCCGCCGACGAGGGTCGCGTCGCCGATCTTGCGGACGCCGAGCCCCTCGCGGGTGAAGGGCCCGCGGAAGCGCGGCGCGTCATCGCCCTCGCCGTGGACCGAGCAGACGGGCTGCTGGCCGGGTCGGCCGACGGCGTAATCGCCGCCGCAGGGGCAGCGCAGAGGCTTGAGGCCGGGCACCGCGGTCGCCAGGTCGTCCCAGGTCAGCAGGTCCTTCTCGACGCCGGGGTGCGCGCGCTCCCAGCGCCGCTTGGCGTCGTGGATGCGCTGGAGGCCCGAGCGGCAGAGCTGGGCCGAGTGCATGGGCAGATCGGGCAGCAGCTCGGCGGCGAGCAGCCGCTCGGCCGCGGCGACGTCGCGCACGGGCAGGATCAGCAGCACGTTCTCGTTGAGGTTGCGGCCCGGGTCGTAGGTCGGGTCGCCGAGCACCCAGGCGATGCCCGCGCTGGCGGCCCGGTCGAGGCCGGTCGCGGCGACGAACTGCTCGCGGGTCTCCGCGCCCTCGATGTCGAGCGCGTCGGCCAGCTCGCGCAGGAGCTGCTCCTGCTCGAACTCCTTGATGCCGGGCAGCGCGCGGCGGAGCCCGTCCATGACCTTGTCGAACCCCTCCTCGAGCCGCTCCACGCCGCCGTACATGAAGGTCGTGGCCGGCAGGAACCGCTCGATGCGCTCGCCTGCGGCCGCGCTGGCCGTCGCGAGCGCCGCCAGGGCACACAGCATCCACCGTCGTGACGTCATCGGCATGGTCTCCTCTCTCTGCCCCCTAGCATACGCCTCGCGCCCGCACATTCAAGTGCACTGGCCCACCGCAGCCCGGCGGCGCGGGCGCGGGAAAGCGGTGGCGCTCGCCAGCGCGCCCGCTATAATGGGGCGTGCCCGCCCCGTGAGACCCTCCCCGTGGGGACGCGACAGTGCCCACCCCGCGCGCGACGCGCCCAGGACGACGCTCCGGCCTGCGCCAGCAGGGCCTCGGCCTCGACGCCGAGCGCCCGGCCGCGCCGTTCCTCAAGTGGGCTGGCGGCAAGGGCCGGCTCCTGGCCCAGCTCGACCCGCTGCTGCCGCGTCGCCTCGGGCGCTATGTCGAGCCGTTCGTCGGCGGCGGCGCCATGTTCTTCCACCTGCGCGGCGGCGGCCGCCTCGGCCGCGGGGCGGTGGTCAGCGACTGCAACGGCGAGCTGGTGAACTGCTTCCGCGTCGTCGGCGACGCCGCGGCGCTGCCCGCGCTGATCGCGCGGCTCGGCGAGCACGCCGAGCATGCGATGGACCGGGCCTACTACTATGGCGTGCGCGCGTGGGACCGCGAGGCGGGCTTCCGCGAGCGCCGCAGCCCCGTCGAGCGCGCGGCGCGGACCGTGTTCCTGAACCACACGTGCTACAACGGGCTCTACCGCCTCAACCGCAAGGGGCAGTTCAACGTGCCCTACGGCAAGTGGGCCCGGCCTCCGCGCCTCTTCGACGAGGGCAACCTGTGGGCCTGCCACCGCGCGCTCCAGGGCGCCAGCGTGCGCGAGGAGAGCTTCGAGGCCTGCCTCGCGCGCGCGCAGCCGGGCGACTTTGTCTACCTCGACCCGCCGTACCACCCCCGCAGCCGCACGGCGTCGTTCACCACCTACACCGGGGTGGAGTTCCGCGAGCGGGACCAGCGCCGTCTCGCCGAGCTGTACCGCGCGCTCGACGCCCGCGGCTGCCTGCTCATGCTCACCAACTCGGCCACCCCGCTGGTCCGCCGCCTCTACGACGGCTTCCGCATCGAGACGGCGCTGGCGGCCCGCGCCATCTCGTGCAAGGGCCGCGGGCGCGGGAAGGTCGAGGAGCTGGTCGTCATCAACTACGCGGCGGCGCGCGGGGCCTGAGGGGGCCATTCCCCAATCGCTGCATGGGCCTGGAAGCCTGTCTCGGGACGACGTGGCGATGCCGTCGCGGGGCACAGGAGCCCCGCGTCATCCTGGAACGGGGCCTAGGGCTGTCGGCCGTCGAGGGCGAGGTTGGCGAGTCGGTCGGCGGCGTGGTTCTTGGCGCGTGGGACGTGGCGGACGTTCCAGCGTTGGAGATGTGCGAGGAGGGCGAGCGCCTGGTCGCGGAGGGGTCGGAGGTGAGGCGCCTTGACCTTGTAGGTGCCGCGGAGCTGGTTGACGAGCAGGGTGCTGTCGAGCAGGAGCGTGAGGTGTGTGCATCGGAGCAGGAGGGCTCGCTCGACGGCGGCGATGACGGCGCGGTACTCGGCGACGTTGTTGGTGGCGCGGCCGATGCGCTCGCTGATCTCCTGGAGCACGTCGCCGCCGTCGTCGAGGAGGACGGCGCCGATGGCCGCGGGCCCTGGGTTTCCGCGCGCGGCGCCGTCGCATCGGGCGACGAGGTGGAGGGGGTGCTCGGGGGGCGGGCCGGGCGCGGGCGGTGGGTCGAAGAGGTCGGGGGCCTGCGCGGGGGGGTGGTGGGGCTGGTCGAGTCCGCACTTGGCCCAGAGGCGGTCGAGGTCGGCCTGGGCGATCTCGGGGTGCGCGGCGAGCAGTGCCTGGGCGTCGAGGTGCTCGCGGATCAGGCGCAGCATCTGCCGGCGTGTGGGCTTAGCCAACGGCTCCTCCTGCTGTTCACGGCCCTGACCTCAAGAATACCCCCGGACCACGCCCGCCGTCAAGCGCGAGATGCGCTTGAACGCGCGGGCGTCCGGCGCTACGACCAAACGCTTCGTGCGTCCTGCATCTGAGAGGAGCGCATCATGCGACGGACGG
>CBFDBL010000597.1:0-4219 GCA_965603035.1 uncultured bacterium | reverse complement strand
TGGGAGGACTTCGAGCAATCGGGCCTCCGCGACATGATCCGCGGCATGCCCAACGGTGAGATCCAGTTCCGTCTTGCGACGGGCCTGGTGCAGCAGCTCGCGCTCCAGCAGCTCGGGCTCCGCCTCGGGCAGTTCTTCGAGGCCCACGCGCCGCGGATCGCCGTGGTGCTGCCCGAGCTGCCCGACGGCCCCGAGCCGCTGCCCTGCCTCCTGCTCGACGTGACCGGGAAGAAGGAGGCCATGCAGGCGCTCCTCCGCCACACCGTCGAGCGCACCCTCCAGGCAAACAACCCCAACGCCACCCTCGGCGACGACATCCACAACGACGTCCCCCTGCGCATGGTCTCCGCCGGCGGGCGCGACGCCGCGTATGCCTTCCTCGGCGACATCCTCGTCGCCGGCCCGCAGGCCGCCGTCCGCAAGCTCATCGACAACCGAACACTCCGCCCGCTCGCCGCGAACCAGGCCTTCGGCACCGTCCGCCGGAAGCTCGCGGTCGAGAAAGGGCTCGTCGCCTACCTCAACCTCCGGCGACTCCTCGACGACCTCCGCCCCCAGCTCGACGCCAACCCCGAGCTCGCCCGCCAGCTCGACGACCTCGGCCTCACCACCGTCCAGTGGCTCGCCTGGGCCGCCGCCTTCGACGGACGCGGCATCCGCGACCGCATCCACCTCCACACCGGCCCGCGCAAGGTCGGTCTCATGCGGCTCATCACCTCCCTGTCCGCCGGGGCCTCGGCCGGCGCCATGGTCGTGCCGCGCGACTGCCCAGCCGTGGCGGCCCTCACCTTCAAGGACGGCCCCGAGCTCTGGCAGGCCATCCTCCACTACCTCGAGGAAGGCGGCAAGGTCGAGCATCTCGCCCGCCTCGACGAAGGCCGCCAGACCGTCATGCTCCGCATGGGCATCCACTTCGACCACGACTTCGTCGGCGCCCTCGGCGGCGAGATCTTCCTCGCCGTCAGCCCCGACACGGTCGCCGAGTTCGCCGCCAAGGGCAAGATGCCCAAGCGCAGCGACATGCCCTACATCATCGGCCTCCGCGTCGCCGACCGTGGGGCCATGGAGACCACCGTCCACCGCGTCATGGCCTCGCAGCCCGTCGTCGGCCAGGGTGTGGACCGCGCGGTCCGCAAGCACCGCGACACCGAGATCAGCATCCTCACCCTCCCAGGCGCCGAGATGAAGCCCGCCTACGCCTTCGTCGGCGACTACCTGCTCATCGCGAAGAGCGAGGCCCTCATCCGCCGCTGCATCGACGCCGCCGCGGGCCAGGAGCCCCTCGCCGCACTCCCCCAGTTCCAGACCTTCCTCAAGAAAATGCCCGCGAAGTACAACGCCATGGCCTACGCCGACCTCGAGACGCTCCTCGTCGCCGCCGCCACGGCAGGCAAGGGCGTGCCCGCACAGCCGCCCATCCCGCCCGAGGTCGCCCTCGTCAGCCAGCTCCGACGCACCTACGCCGCCATGACCACAGAGCCCGACGGCATCACCCTCGAGACATACACCCGCCCTGGCATCGCCGGCATCGTCGGCGCCGTCCTCGGCCTGAGCGCCAAGGCCACCGCGACGCTCCCCCTCGCCCCCCTGCCCGGCAAGGCCGACTTCTGACCGCGCGCAACGCCGCTTGCAAAGCACCCCACCCGCGCTATAATGAGCATGTCGACGCCGGGATGGCGGAACTGGCAGACGCGCTAGGTTGAGGGCCTAGTGGCCTTTACAGGCTGTGGGGGTTCGAATCCCCCTCCCGGCACCACCTTTCCGAGCAAGGCGGCGAGGCCACGGGCCTCGCCGCCTTGCGTCCCTTTGACCCGAGAATCGGTGACGGGCCACGCGGCAGACCCCGTGCTGCGCCGACGGCCTCGGTACGCTGCTCACCCCGGCCGCGGTGCAGGGGTTGACATGCGTGGGCGGCCCGGCCATGATGCGGGCGCGAAAGGAGGCCGCCATGGGGGAGCCCGAGCCGGAGCTCCGCGCGGCAGACCCGACGAAACGCGAGGTCGTGCGCACCGTGCTCGAAGGCGGGCGCCCGCCCTATGTGCCCTGGTCCTTCGGCTTCACCCACGAGGCGCACGACACCCTCGCGGCCCACTACGGCACCCCCGACCTCGAGCCCATCCTCCACAACCACCTGCTCGCCCTCGGCAACCCGGTCGGCTTCTTCGCCGACATCGGCGACGGCTGCGTCCGCGACGTCTTCGGCGTCACCTGGGACCGCAGCGTGGACAAGGACATCGGCATCGTGAGGGGACGCGTCCTGCCCGAGCCGACCCTCGCCGACTACGCCTTCCCCGACCCCGGCGACCCGCGCTTCTTCGACCCCATCCCCGAGGCCCTGGTGCGCTACGGCGACCGCTTCAGGGTCTTCAACATCGGCTTCTCGCTCTACGAGCGCGCCTGGACGCTGCGCGGGATGCAGAACCTGCTGATGGACTTCCTGGAACACCCCGCCTTCGTCCACGAGCTGCTCGGGGCCATCGCCGACTACAACGTCGCGCAGGTGCGCAAGGCGGTCGAGTTCGACATCGACGCCGTCTACTTCGGCGACGACTGGGGTCAGCAGCAGGGCCTCCAGATGGGGCCGGGCCTCTGGCGCGCGTTCATCAAGCCGCAGCTCGCGCGGATGTACGGCGCGGTGCGCGACGCGGGCAAGTTCGTCATCATCCACTCCTGCGGCGACGTGGACGAGCTGTTCGATGACCTCATCGGCATCGGGCTCCACTGCTTCAACCCCTTCCAGCCCGAGGTGATGGACGTCGAGGCGCTCCTGAGGCGGTACCGTGGCCGACTGGCCTTCCACGGCGGGCTCTCGACCCAGCGCACCCTGCCCTACGGCACCCCCGACGACGTCCGCGCCGAGACCCGCCGCCTGCTCGACCTCGGCCGCGGCGGCGGCTACATCTTCTCGCCCGCCCACGACGTCGAGGGCGATGTCCCTCTCGACAACATGCTCGCCTTCATCGATATTGTCCAGGCCCAGCCCGGCTTCGCGGCCTGAGGTCGCACCGACGCGCGGCCCGGCCGTCGCTGGGCTCGCATTGACTCGGGGCGAGCCCGTTGCCATACTGGGTGGAGCGAGGGTCCTCTGACCGCAGGTGGAGAGTGCGAGGCCATGGGGAGACAGGCGCTGCTGGGCGTCGTCGTGCTGTTGTGCATCGCGGCCGCGAGAGCTGCGCGCGGTGGGCAGGTGCTCGAGGACACGTTCGATCGCGAGCGGCTCGAGGGCGCGCAGTTGGCGTGGCGGCCCCACGGCACGTGGGTGCTGCGGGAGGGGCGGCTCGTCAACGAGTGCAAAGGCCGCGAGGAGTGGCCCCATCTGCGGGTCGGCTTCTACGCGCCGCGCCCGGTCGCCAGGGGCGGCGTCGTGCGGGTGGACGTGGTGCACGAGCAGTGGACGCGTGTGGAGGGGTGTGTGGGCCTGCGGGCCAGCGATCGCGAGACGGGCGCCTACGTCGAGTGGGTCTCGCACAGCAACAGCCGCGACCTGACGTACCGCACGAGCGACACGGAGCCGCAGTTCCGCCCGCTCCCCGCGACGTGTGTGTGGGAGGCGGGCAAGCCTGCGACCTGCGCGATCCGCTGGGCGGGGCGCGACGCCGCGACGGGCAAGGGAGCGGTGGAGCTGCTCCTGCGCGTGGGGCGCGGCCAGGAGGCGAAGCTGACGCGCGTGGCACGGGCGCAGGTGGCCAATCTGCACAGCCTCGACTACTTCGAGCTGGTCGTCAATGCGAGGGACCAGCGTGCCGTCGCGCCGCTGGTCGGGTTCGACAACTTCTACATCGAGCTCTCCGACTGCCCCGACGCGCCCACCGGCCTGCGCGCGTTGCCCGACGACGGGCGGGTGCTCCTGACCTGGCGAGCGCCACGCGCCGCGGGAGCGCACGTCGTTCAGCGGGCGGAGTCGGCCGCCGGCGGGTGGGGTCAGGTCGCGCGCGTCGCGGCTCCAGGCACGCGGTACGTCGATGCTCAGGCCCGCCCATCGGTGCTCTACCGCTACCGGCTGCGTGCCGAGAACCCCGAGGGGCCGTCGTTGTGGACGCCGCCGGTGAGCGTCGTCGTGCCTGGGCCGCCGCTGCGGCCCGTAGGCCTCAGGGCGAGAGCGCGGGCGAGCGGCCTCGTGTGGCTCGACTGGCAGAGCCCGGCGGTGAATGCGCGGCGGTTCGTCCTCGAGCGGCGGGTCGGCGGCGCGGCCGGATGGGCGTTCTGGCGAGCCGTGGAC
>CBFDBL010000596.1:0-4226 GCA_965603035.1 uncultured bacterium | reverse complement strand
GCGGTGTAGCCGACCGAGGGGATGTGCTTGACGTCGAAGACGCCGGGATAGGCGTTGAAGAGGGTCTGGTAGGTGGCCTGTGGCTCGGCGGGCGGCGTGAACCAGATCTCGTTGGAGTGGTCGAAGACGATGGCCTCGTCGTCGGTCTCCCGCGCGCGCTTGCTGAGGAGGGAGTCGAACTGGCCGCGGCCGTTGCGCAGACAGACGTAGAGGTGGGCGTTGTCGTAGGTGATCCAGGCGACGGACTGGTTCCTGGCGAGCTGGCCGTGAAAGGCGACGGTGAAGGCCGAGCAGGCCGCGGCGCCGTCCCACTCGCCGGGCGCCATCTTGCCGTCGATGGTCGGGGCGGCGACGGCCTCGGCCACGACCATGCGGGGCAGCGGCAGGTTGGCCTTGTCGGCGGCCAGGCCCATCGCGTGCCCGACGAGGAGGCCGACGGCGATGGCAGCGCCGCAGAGGCTTGTCCGTCCCACGGCACGTCTCCCTTCGGCTCGGGGTCCGGGGTCAGGGTGCTAGCCTGTAATGTAGGCGGGCGCGGGCCGCGGTGCAAGCGGCTGGTCTCGCTGGCCGGCGCGCGCTACAATGCGGGCCACTCGCCCACAGGGGACGATACGTAAGGGAAGAAGAGCGGCGGGGTATTCGCTAACAGCGTTCGTGCCGGGGCCACCTGTTAGGACAGAAAAGCGGGCCGCGGCGCCCGCGCCCGATTGGGACATGGACAGGAGGGGACAGACTCGTGTTCGAATGGCTGATGGTCCTCGCGCTGTGCGTGTTCATGTACCGCGTGGCGGTGCACGAGAACACGTCGGGCTGGCTGTGGGCGCTCATCACGTTCGTCCTGTGTATCGGCAGCCTGTACATCCCGCTGCCGTTCCTGCGGGTCCTCATCGCGGGCGGGGCGGCGTTCGGCGCCATGTTCGTCTTCAAGCTCTTGGGTGACTAGGCGCGCTCAGCGGCCGCCGAGGACGCGCTGGAGCTTGCCCGAGGCGAGCAGGCCCCAGGCCATGCCGACCAGCAGGCCGACGACGTGCGCCGCGTTGCCAATCGGGCCCATCATCCCGGTCATGCACAGGACGAGCCAGAGGCCCATCCAGGTCACGGTCCGGGGGTCGAGGACGTAGCCCGAGGTGGGGTCGTAGCGGCCCCGCAGCCACACGTAGCCCAGCAGCCCGTAGACCACGCCCGACATCCCGCCGAAGTTCGGCCCGTGCCACCAGTACTGCGCCAGGTTCGAGAGCACGCCGGTGGCCGCGACCATCGCCAGGAGCATGAGCCACCCCTGCCGCCGCTCGATCATCCCGCCCAGGTCCTTCAGCCACAGCATGTTGAACAGGATGTGGAGGATGCCGAAGTGGACGAAGACCGGGGTGAGGAGCCGCCATAGCTGGCCGTGGGCGACCTCGGGCAGGCCCTTGTCCCACTCGATGGTGTTGCGGCTCTCGTTGACGGTGAAGCGTGTGATGTGGAAGGGCCGCCGTGCCTCCCTGTCGTCGCCGAGCTTGGTGATGACGGCGACGGCGATGCTGGCGGCGATGAGCGCGGCGGTGAGCGGGGTGATGCCGCGCGAGAGGAAGCTCTCGCTGCGCCATCGGCGCCCCACGTCGATGTAGTTCTGCCGGGCAGCGGCGTTCTCGATCTCGTGGCGGAGCCGCCGCTTCTCGGCCTCGATGGCCGCCTGCTCCTGCTTGTCGTCGATCTCGCCGGCCTCGAGCTGGCGGAGCAGCTCGCGGGCCTCCGCCAGCCGCTCCTCCTGCACCACCCAGATCTCCCAGCCCTCGGCTCCGCGCTCGACCTGGCTCGAAATCCCGCGCAGGTAGAGCATGTTGGCGAACTGCCGCGCCCGCTCCCGCTCTTGCAGCATCGCGATCTTGCGCATGGTCCGACTCCCTGGCGAGCGTCCTGCCTCGGGACGCGGCTCGCCATCGGGCTCCCATCATAGGGAAGGGCAGCGGCGCGGTCAACCGCCCGCTCCTGGTCGCTTGATTGCGGACGGTGGCGGGGGTATACTTCCCGCGCCGCCACGCCCCCTCTGTCATGCCTGCAAGGGGCCCACCCGTGACGATCTGCGAGGCCATCGGGCTCGGCGTGCTTCAGGGGCTCACCGAGTTCCTGCCGGTGTCGAGCTCGGGGCACCTGGTGCTGGCCAACGCGCTGTTCGGCATCGAGGAGCCCGACGCCGTGGGCTTCGTCGTGCTCGTGCACGCGGGCTCGCTGCTGGCCATCCTGGCGTTCTTCTGGCGCGAGATCCTCTCGCTGTTCACCACGCGGCGGCGGCTCATCGTGTGGCTGATCGTCGGGACGATCCCTGCCGGGCTGGCCTACGTGGCGGTCAAGGACCCGATCGAGGCGCTCTTCGCGGACCCGCTGGCGGTGGGGGTGGCTCTGTTGGTGACGGGCACGGTGCTGGTGGTGAGCGAGCGGCTGGCGCGGGAGGCGCGGTCGCTCGACGGGGTGGGCTGGCGCGACGCGGTGGTGGTGGGGCTGGCGCAGGCGCTGGCGCTGGTGCCGGGCATCTCGCGCTCGGGGATGACGGTGGGCAGCGGGCTGGCGAGCGGGCTGACGCGGCCGGCGGCCGTGGCGTTCGCGTTCCTGCTGGGCGCGGCGGCGATCGGCGGCGGGACGGTCGGGAAGGCGAAGGACTTCGCGGCGATGGGGGCGCAGATGGGCTGGGGGCCTCTGGTGGCGGCGTTCGTGGCGAGCCTGGTGGTGAGCGTGGGGGCGCTGTGGCTGCTGACGCTGGTCGTGAGGCGTAAGTGCCTGAAGTGGTTCGCCTTGTACTGCTACGTCGTGGGCGTGACCGTGGTGGTCACGAAGCTGGCGGGGCTCTGGCCGGCGTCGTGAGGCCGTCGTCGGCTCCCATGCAAGTGCTTGCAAAGCCGGCCGGGCCGTGGTAGAATGCTGTGCGTCTGGCGTTCCCCCGCGCGGGCAGCCGCGAAGCCAGGCGGATTCCCCGTCCACAACCCAGTGAGCTCTCGGTCTCCGGAGGGATCCATGGAGCGGCAGACAGTGGTGCGCGTGGCGGTGTCGCTGGTCGTGCTCGGCGCCTGCGCCTTCGTCCTGGTGAGCCTGGTGACGTTCGCCAGGAGCGACCTGGCAATGTACCAACTGCCGCCTGCGTCGCCGGTGCACAACGGCGGGGGCATTGTCGGGGCCAACCTGGCGGCGTGGCTGCTCGAGTCGGTGGGGTGGTGTGCGGCCCTGGTGATGGCCCTGGCGGTGGGGTGGAGCGTGCTGAACCTGCTGGGCCGCGGGCTCGAGCAGGTCGTGGCGCGGGTGCTCGGGGGTCTGCTGCTGTTGGCGTGTGCGTGCACGTTCGCGAGCGCGGGTGGCGGCGCGACGTCGAGCATGCCCGGCTACGGCGGGTCGGTGGGGGTGGCGCTGGGCGACGTGGTGGTGCGGTACTTCGGCGAGGCGGGCCAGTGGCTGCTGGGGGTACCGCTGACGCTGGTGGCGCTGCTGATGCTGTCGGTGGACGAGCTGCTCGCGCCGCCGGCCGTGGCGGTGGCGCGCCGCGCGCGGGGCGCGCTGGCGCGGCTGCTGCCCAGGAAGAAGCGGCGGCGGGCGGGGACGCGGAAGGCCGCGGCCGACGCCGACACCGCCGCGCTGCCCGTCGCGGCCGACGCGCCGCTCGTCCACGAGATCGACGAGACCCAGGACGTGACCGAGACGGCGGAGACCCTGGACGACGACGAAGACGACGCGCGCGACACAGGCCGCCCCGTGACCACCGGCTACCTGGGCGGCGTCAAGCAGGTGGGCCGCGACGCCCCCGGCGCCACGGCGCTCGACGACGACGACGAGGCCCCCACCGAGGATGAGCTGGCCCTCGAGGACCTCGCCGAGCCGGCCTCCGACACAGGCGCCGTGCCCGCCACCTACAGGCTCCCGACCGTGAGCCTGCTCGACGAGACGGACGCGCTGGACCGCAGCGTGCGCTCGGAGCACGTGCAGCAGCAGATCGAGGTGCTCGAGCGGACCCTCCGGGAGTTCAACATCGGCGCCCAGGTGGTGGACATCGATCAGGGGCCGGTGGTCACGCGCTACGAGCTGACCCTCGACGCGGGCACGAAGCTCTCGCGGGTCACCTCGCTGAGCGACGACCTGGCCATCGCGACCAAGGCGCCCGCGGTGCGCATCGTGGCGCCCATCCCGGGCAAGAGCACCATCGGCGTCGAGCTGCCGAACATGGAGAAGGAGCTCGTGCGCATGCGCGAGCTCATCACCAG
>CBFDBL010000595.1:0-4234 GCA_965603035.1 uncultured bacterium | reverse complement strand
ACGTGGCTGTAGAAGTCGCTCGGCGCGAGGATCCCGTCGAGCACCCTGCGGACGACCTCGTCGTGGACGTCCTGCGCGCCGACGGGCCACTGGAGCATCTGGAGCGCCGCGCCGTTGGGGAACGCGCGGATCGACAGGTCGCCCTCGGTGTTCTTGAGCACGCCGAACACGCCGACCTTGCCGCACGGCTTCAACAGCCCGAAGGCCTCGCGCACGATCGAGATCGACCCTACCGCGTCGATCGCCAGGTCGAAGCGCCGGCCACCGATCGCCTCCCCAACGTCCTCCGCGCCCGAGTTCACCACCTGGTCCACCCTGGCCACGCGCGCGATCCGCTCCAGCCGCTTGTCCCAATGGCCGACCACCCCGATCCACTCGGCCCCAACGTAGCGCGCGAACCAGGCGAGCGACAGGCCGTTCGGGCCGTCGCCGTAGAGCAGCAGGTCCGTCCCAGGCCCGACGCCGAAGTTCCGGGCCGCGCTGAGCGTCTCCTTGAGGGTCACGAGCATGGCCGCGTCCTCGGGCGCCATCCGCTCCCGCACCACGTTGGCCCGCCACGTCAGCGGCCGGCAGGCCTCCGCGCCCAGGCCAAGCTCCCGCATCACCTCGGCGTCCTGCATGACGCCGAACTCGCAGAAGCCGCCGCAGCCTGGGCGGCAGGTGTCGCTCTCGAAGCCGGGCGCCGGGTCGGTGATGATGTCGCCGAGCCGGAAGTTCCGCACCCGGCTGCCCATCTCGACGACCTCGCCGACCGCCTCGTGCCCCAGGACGACGGGGTATCGCTCGCGGATGTTGCCCAGCGTGCCGTCGATGGTCTTGATGTCCGTGCCGTTGCACAGCCCGCAGGCCGTGATCTTCACCAGGCACTCGTAGTCGCGGATCTGAGGCTCCGGGACCTCCACGAACGCGATCTTGCCCACATCCGTCACGGCGATGGCCCGCATGGAGTCGCTCTCCTACACTCCGTGTGCGGTGCGTCGGATCACTTCGTCCTGGAGGCGGCAGTCGAGGCTGTTGAAGTACTCGCAGTAGCCGGCGACGCGGACGATGAGGCCGCGGTGCCGCTCGGGGTGGGCCTGGGCGTCGCGGAGCGTCTCGGGGTCCACGAAGTTGACCTGGATCTGGCAGCCGCCCTTCCCGACGTAGGTCTTGAGCAGGCCCTTGAGCGCGTCGGAGCCCTCCTCGCCGCGGACGAGGGTGGCGTTGAGCTTGAGGTTGAAGGCGCAGGCGCCCGTCATGTGCGCGTGGTCGAGGGCGGTCACCGAGTGGATGAGCTGGGTCGGGCCCTCGACGTCGTGGCCCTGGGACGGGCCGATGCCGTTGCTGATCGGCTCGCCGGCCCGGCGGCCGTTGGCGGTGGCCATGATGGACTCGCCGCCGTGGATGTGGCCCGTGTAGCTGAACATGGTGGTCGTGAAGGGGCCGTCCATCGAGCCGTCGTTGAGGGCGTGGACGGCGTTGGCGTAGGCGGCGAAGATGCGGCGCGCGATGGCGTCGGCCTCGGGATCGCCGTTGCCGAAGCACGGCATCCGCCGGTCGCACTCGACCCGCAGCGCCTCGTGCCCCTCCCAGTCGGCCTGAAGGATGCCCCACAGCTCGCCGAGGGTGAGCCGCCGCTCGTCATAGACGAGCCGCTTGACGGCTGCGAGCGCATCGGCCGCCGTGCCGAGGCCCTGGCTGCCGATGGGCCGGGGCGGCGCGTGGCGAGCCCCGCCCTGGTACAGGTCGCGGCCCCGCTCGAGGCAGTCGTCGATGAGGGCCGAAGCGAACGGGTCGTACCACGCCCCGCGCCGGTGCTCGTCGCCCCGCTCGGCGTTCTCGCGGCCCCGCCGCACGCAGTGCCCGACCTGGGCGATGAAGGCGCCGAGGAACTCGTCGAAGCTCGCGAGGCTCTCCAGCGGCCCGGCCTCGGCTCCCGTCTCATCCCGCGGGTCGGCGGCGCCGTGGCGGAAGACCCGCTCGGGCAGGTCGGCCATCGGCACGTGGCCGCAGCCGGCCCACAGGCCCATGCGGCCCATGAGCATCATCTCGACGCAGCCCATGTTGTAGTAGTCGCGGGCCGCCTCGGCCGGGTAGCCGAGCCGCACGAAGTTGGGCACCCACACCTCGTCGTTGAGCACCATCGGGTGCCCGATGCCCGCCTTCATCGTCTCGACGATCTCGTCCCACACCCACGCGGGCGTCGCGCGGCTCACCCGCACCGACACGTTGGGGTAGGGCTGGCCGACCTCGCGGCAGACCTCGAGGCACAGGCGCGTCAGGTCGTTCGCCCCGCAGTCGCCGCCGGGCGTCGTGCCCGCCAGGCACAGGCTCTGCACCGTCCGCATCTTCGGCTCGTTGACCTTCAGCCACACGCACGACACGAGCGCCTTCGCCTCGTCCCGCGCCAGCACGCCCTCGTCGACGTCGCGGCGATAGAGGGGATGCATGTACTGGTCGAAGCGGGCGAACGACAGGGCGGCCCCGCCGCAGATGTTGGCGATGGCGTGGGTCATCCACACCGCCTGGACCGCCTCGCGGAACGTCTCGGGCGCCCCCCGCGCCACCTTGCGCACGATCGCCGCCATCGCCCGGAGCTCGGCGGCACGCTCCGCGCTCACCGCGGGCTTCCCGGCCTCGGCCTCCGTCGTCGCCGCGTAGCGCTCGGTGAACCGCAGCGCCGCGTCCATTGCGATGCGGGCGGACTCGTAGAAGGTCCGCGCCTCATCGTCCGCGGCGGCGGCCCGCCGCTCGACGGTCTCGTCGCGGAGGCTTCGCAGGCCGCGGCGAACGACCTTGCCGTAGTTCAGGTCGAGGTGGTTGGCGGCATGCCAGGGCAGCTCGGCGAACAGGCGCCGCGTCTGCTCGCCGTAGTCGAAGACGAAGTGACGCTCCAACTCGCGGCCGATCTCGCGATCGCTCAGATCGGGGGCGTCGGCGAAGCGGGCCTGCATCTCGCCGATGAGCCGCTGGAGCTCGTCGTAGGGCACGCTGGCGTCGTAGTGGTCGCGGGCCATGAGCGCCCAGCGCCGCGACAGGACGCGGTCCTGGCCGCACTCGCCCTCGCGCTTCGCCTCGCGGTAGCGCTCGAGGCACTCGAGGGCCTCGGCCTCGCGCTCCCCGGAGCTCGGCAGCCCCTCAGCCAGGGGCCACCGGCCCACGATCGACCCGACGATCAGCTCGTGAGGATGCACGACCTGCACCACGCTGTCGAGCAGGTGGGCGAAGGCCTTCGCGCGGCGGATGGGCCTCGGCTCGCCCAGCGTTCGCTTCAGCGACTCGGCGATCAGGGGGAAGAACGTCGTGCGGCGCACGCCGGCGCCGTTGAGTGCCTCGATATGCTCCCGCAGCCTCTCGATCCGCTCCTGCACCTCACGCCTCCTGCGGCTTCGTGCGACCGCCGCTCACGGCTCCCGCACGAGCTCGTGCTCGCGCGCCTCGCGGGCCCAGTCAGGCGCCCAGGATGGGACACGCGAGCGCTGACGGATCAGCCAGTCGGGGATCTCGCCGAAGGGATAGCCCGCGTCGGGCACGAACAGGCCGATCTCGCCCTGCGAGCGATCGAGATCGATGTCCTTGCCCGTGACGCTCATCACCACCTTGCCGCCACGCTTGACCGTGACATAGGCGGTTGCCTGCTCGTCGTCGATCCCGCCGCCGAAGGTGATCTCATCCTCGCCGACAGCAACACCTCCAGCGATGGCCTTCACGGCTCTCTCCACCTCCAACGGCGCCAGCACGGTGATGAACTCGCCGCGCTCGCCCAGCGTCGTGAGGCGGATGCCTTTCGTGGCCTCACGGAAGATCACCTGCTTCGTCTTCCTGTCCTTCTTCTCGAAGACCCAGTCGTGGCGGCCGAAGTCGAACTCGCGCGGCTCGACGCACACGACGTTCAGGCGGTCGAAGGTGATGCTCTCGCCCTTCCGCTCGCACGCCTCGGAGAGGACGTGAAGGCACCAGGTGGCCTTGACCCGCGGGCCGTCGTGCTGGTCGCGGACGACGAAGTAGTCGCCATCGTCACACTTCACCATCACGATGGTGCGGCGGTAGCGCAGCGGGGTCGCGAAGCGCTGCTCGGGCAGGTAGGTATCCCACTCCTCGGGCGGGTACTCGGTCGTGATGCGGAGGCGCTCGCTCTCGACCTGGCCGATGGCGACGTCGGCGACGGGCGAAGTCTTGAAGGCGATGACGCGCTCGTAGCCGTCCATGTTGGCCCAGGGGAGCTTGTCGGTGTGGAAGGCGACTCGGTTGTGCA
>CBFDBL010000594.1:0-4239 GCA_965603035.1 uncultured bacterium | reverse complement strand
CCCGACGACGAGCCGAGCCGGCGATCGAGGCTCCCTGAGATTCGGGTGCAGACTCGAACGGGGCCGCGGAGATTGACAGGCTGCGGCCCTCGCGGCATGATGGGCGGTCCTAAGGAGTATCCCATGCGCACTTCCCGCTGTGTCGTTCTCCTCGTGGCTCTGGCCGTGGCGGCCGCGCGGCTTGCCCCTGGGGGCGCGCGGCGCGAGCCGAAGGCCAAGGCGAAGCCGCCTGACATCGCGAAGGCCCAGTGGATCTGGGCGTCGCGCAAGGCGCTGACCGACGGGGTGTTTGGCTGTTACTTCCGCAAGACCTTCGAGCTGGCCGCCAAGCCGAAGGCGGCGACCGTGCTCGTGACGGCCGACAACGGCTACGACCTGCTGGTCAACGGCTCGCTGGTCGGCGGCGACCGGGGCTACGAGAGCATCTACTGGCAATCGGTCGAGAGCTTCGACGTGACCTCGATGCTGGCGAAGGGCCGCAACGCGCTGTGCGTCAAGGGCGAGAACATGGGCGGCCCGGCCGGCCTGCTGGTCGCCGCACGCATCGAGACGGCGGACGGCCAGGCCGTCGAGCTGGTCTCCGACAAGTCCTGGCGGCACTGGCTCCTGCCCCAGACGGGCTGGTCGCAGCCCGACCACGACGACAGCCAGTGGAAGCCGGTCGCGGTGCTGGGCGCCAACGGCGTCGGCGTGTGGAAGATGCTGACCTACCCCGGCCCGACGTCTCCCGGCCCGTCGGCGGGGACGCGGCGCGGCACGTTCGTCGAGGGCGGCGCGGACTTCGCGTGGCCCGCGGCCGTGGTGTTCCTGCGCGGCCGAGTGCCGCACAGCACGACCGCGCGGGCGCCCCAGAGCATCTGGCGGATCCGGGGCGCGCGGGCCTACCTCGAGCACGACGCGCCGGCGCCCGCGGCGCTCGGCCGCGAGCTCTACGCGCTCGTGCCCGCCCGGCCCGACGCCAAGCCCCGCCTGCTCGTGAGCGCGGGCACGGGCGTCATCGGCTCGCCCGCCGTCTCGTTCGACGGCCAGAGCGTCTGGTTCACCATGGCGCCGGCCGACGCGAAGTTCCTGCACATCTATCGCGTGCGGCCCGACGGCTCCGCCCTGACCGAGCTGACCCGCGGCCCCTTCCACGACTACGACCCGTGCCCGCTGCCCGACGGCCGCATCGTCTTCAGCTCGACCCGCATCGGCAGCCGCGAGGAGTACCACGGCAACCTCGCCTCGTCGCTGTTCGTCATGCGCTCGGACGGCGGCGACATCCGCCCGCTGACCTACCACATCGTGGCGGACCGCGAGCCGAAGGTCACGGCCACGGGCGCGCTGGTGTTCGTCCGCAGCGACAACTTCCTCGAGCGTGCGAAGGTCGAGACGCAGATCCACCACGTGCGGCCCGACGGCACGGGCGGTGTGGTGGTGCTCGGCGGTGACCGTGGGGTGATCGGCTACGACGGCTCGCGTGCCGCGGAGGACAACTCGCGGTGGCTGCGCCAGTATGGGTTCGGTAGCCCTGCGCCGCTGCCCGACGGTCGTGTGGCGGCGCTCTCGTCGTTCGGGCTGGTGATCTCGGGCGCGGTCGGCGGCGGGCAGACGCCTGTCGAGCGGGTGCCTGCCGCGGTGCCGCCCTTCGACATCTCGGCGCTGCCCGACGGTCGCCTGCTGTGCACCGCCAGCGGCCACGGCTCGCTCGGCGTGCTCGACCCCGCCACAGGCGACGTGACGCGCCTCTACTCGGCCGACACGGGCGACCTCCACTCCGTGGTCTACCTCGGCCCGCGGCCACTGCCGCCGACCGTCGTCTCGATGGTCAAGCCCGCGGCCGAGCGCCGCGCCGACAAGACGGGGTTCCTCGTCTGCCAGAGCGTCTTCTACACCAAGCAGACCGACGCGGACATGCGACGGGTGAAGGCCATCCGCATCTACGAGGGCAAGCCGCTCGCGATCCGCTCGGCTCGTCACCCCTACGACCACATCGGCATCGAGGGCGTCGAGCTCGGCAGCGTGCCGCTGGCGCCCGACGGCAGCTTCCACGCCGAGGTGCCCGCCGATCGCGCGCTCGCCATGCAGGCGGTGGACGCCGAGGGCCGGCCCGTCATCAACGAGATCTCGTGGATCTACGTCCGGCCCGGCGAGCGGCGGACCTGCGTCGGCTGCCACAGCCAGCGCCCGAGCAGCCCCTCGATGGCCGTCGATGCCCTCGCCGCGCGCTTCCCGCCGCTCAAGCTCCTCGGCCAGGGCACCCCTCACCGCTACCGCGGCAACAACGCGGCCAACGGCGGCGTGCTCAACCTACAGCTCGACCGCTTCCGCGAGGCCGGCGCCATCAACCTCTATCCCTCGAGGCTCGTGCGCACCGGCCCGCTCTCGCCGGCGCTCCCGCCCGGCCGCTACGCCGACGTCCAGGCGCTCTGTCGCCAGCTTGGGAAGCCCGGCGACGAGGACGCCCGGGTCGCCGCGGCGCGGCGCCTCGCCATCTTCCGCGACAGGGGAGCCGTCCCGTCGCTGGTCGCCGCGCTTCAGAACACGAGCGTCGAGGTGCGCGTCGAGGCGGCTCTCGCCCTCGCCGCCTGCGGCAACCGCACGGCCGTGGACGGCCTCGTGGAGGCGTTGGCCGACGAGCAGCCGCACGTCGCCCAGGCCGCCCACGTGGCCCTCGAGCATCTCACGGGCCACTCGATGCGCGTCAACCCCTTCGTCGCCGGCGGACGCGGTGCCGGCGCCCGCGCCTGGCGCGCCTGGCTCAAGGCCCACGACTGGCCCGCCATCGAGGCCGCTCTCATCGCGAAGCTCGCGGCCGAGGACCCGACGGTCGTCCAGCAGGCGATCGAGGCGCTCGGCCACGTCGGCGCCGACGCCGCGAAGCCCGCCCTGCGCGACTACCTGGCGAAGCACCCCGACGCCGAGCTCCGCCTGCTCATGGCCGCCATGAGGGCCCTCGGCCACCTGCGCGACCAGAAGGCCGTCCCGCTCCTCGTCGAGACCCTCAACGCCAACGTCCGCAAGAACCCCGGCAGGGCCGCCAAGCT
Source organism: uncultured bacterium (assembly GCA_965603035.1). Taxonomy (GTDB): domain Bacteria; phylum Planctomycetota; class PUPC01; order DSUN01; family DSUN01; genus CAZDNN01. The sequence continues at coordinate 1,213 of CBFDBL010000594.1, read as the reverse complement.
CCACGAGCTCGGATGGACGCAGCGCCCCGTCTACCTCGCCGCCACCGCCGCCGAGGCGCTCGGCTGGATCGCCTCACCCGAGGCCGGGAAGGCGCTCCTCGCGGTCGTCCCGAAGCTGCTGAACTTCTGGCAGTACACCTTCTGGACGGGCGACCACTCGTGGCTCATGGGCTGCCACTCGTCGGTCGTGCACTTCCGCATCCTCGAGGCGCTCGACGGCGGGAGCGTGCCGGCGGCCATCATCCCGCCCATCCTTCGCTCGGTGCCCCTCGACACGGACCGCGGCCTGCTGCTCGAGGAGGACGCCTACGAGACGCTCGTCTCGCGCGTCGTCCATCGCGCGGGTCTCACCGATGCGGTCCTGGAGACGTGCCTGGCCGTGCTGGGCGACAAGGACGCGAAGCCCGACGAGGCGCTCAAGGGCGGTGTGGTGCCCTCGCCGCCGGCCTCGTCGTGCAAGCCTCTCGCGGCGGCGCCGCGCGCCGCGCAGATCGCCTCCGTCGTCGCGCTCGACACCCGGCACGCGGCGCGCCTGCGCGCCGCGCTCGCACGGTTCCGCGCGATGCCCGCCTCCCGCGACAGGTCGTGGACCTGCTTCTTCCTGGCGCGCGCCCTCGGCAAGGTGGGCGACCGCGGCTCGGTCGCGGCCCTCGTCGAATGCATCGAGAAGGACCCGACCGAGATCAGCCTCGGCCTCGAGCTGCCGCCCAACGTCTTCGTCTACAAGGCGATGACCCCCTTCCACCGCGCCGCGGCCGCCTACGCGCTCGGGCGCATCGGCGACCGACGCGCCGCACCACCGCTGCTCGCGACCGTCGCGAACCTCGACAACGCGGTCGACGTGCGACACGCCGCCGCCCAGGCGCTCCGCTGGCTCCGCGACCCCGCCACCCTGCCCCGACTCGAGAAGCTCGCCGACGACTACCCCGAGGTCGCGACCCGACGCCTCCTGCTCCAGGCCTGTCAGCGCGCCGGCGCGGCGGGGCCGGCGAGCCCCCCTGGCGCGAGGACCCGATGAGCACGCCCGACCCGATCGAGGTGCACCCTGGGCTCTACGTGGGCTGGCGCGGCGCCTACGAGCACGCGGTGCGCCATCTCGACGGCTGGTACGTCGTCCACGCCGCCAAGGAGCCCTACCACCGCCAGACCGTCGGCTACGACGGCCCCGAGCCGCCGCCCGAGCACCCCGAGCGCCTCGTCGCACGCCGCGGCA
>CBFDBL010000593.1:0-4239 GCA_965603035.1 uncultured bacterium | reverse complement strand
CGCCGCATTATTCCCTTGCAATATATCAGCGGCAGTGATAGAATGCAAGGGAATTGCCGGGAGGAACTGGTCAACTCACGAGTGACCGGCTGACAGGAACGGGCCATGCGGTACCGCACTCGACACGCGGAGCGGAAGCTGAAACTGCTGGCTCAGCACTTCAAGGCGGTGCTGGTCACAGGGGCGCGCCAAGTGGGGAAGAGCACGCTTCTCAGCCACGTGTTCCCCGATGTCAAGCAAGTTGTCTTCGACCCCGTCCAGGACGTGTATCAGGCGCGGAGCGACCCCGATCTGTTCCTCGACAGCTTCCCGCCGCCAGCCATCCTGGACGAGATCCAGTTCGCACCCGAGTTACTCTCCGCGCTGAAGCGGCGGGTTGACAGGTCGGAGGCGCCCGGGCAGTACTTCCTGAGCGGCTCCCAGAACCTGGCTGTGTTGCGCTCGGTGTCGGAGAGCATGGCGGGGCGTGTCGGCATCCTCCACCTCGAGGGGATGACCCTCGACGAGATGCTCGGGCACGGCGCGGAGTCAGGCTGGCTCGAGCACTACCTGACGCAGCCCGATTCGCTCTGCGAGCGGTCCGTGGGCATCCGCCGCGAGGCTGGGAGTCTGACCCGCTGCCTGTGGCGGGGTGGGCTGCCGGGCCTGCTTGATGCGCCCGATGAACTCGTCCCCGACTTCTTCACCTCGTACGTGCAGACGTACGTCGAGCGCGACGTTCGCCGGATGGAGGACGTGCGCGAGCTGGCGGACTTCGGCCGCCTTATCGGTCTGGCCGGCGCCTTGACGGGACAGGAGATCAATGCCACGAAGCTCGGCCGGGACATCGGTGTGTCCCGCAACACGGCCCGCCACTGGCTGGACCTGCTGACCTACACCTACCAGTGGCGCGAGGTGTTCCCCTACCACGGGAGCGCGGTGAAGCGGATCGCCAAGCGCAGGAAGGGGTACCTGAGCGACACAGGGCTGGCCTGCTGGCTCCAGCGGGTGTCATCCCCCGAGGCCCTGGCCGCCAGCCCGTTGCTCGGCGCGATGTTCGAGACGTGGGTCGCCAATGCGGTCCACCGCCAGTTCGTCACGCTGGCCGTGCCACCCATCGCCTATCACTGGCGGACGGTCGGCGGCGCAGAGGTGGACATCGTGCTGGAGCGCGACGGCAGGCTCTATCCGATCGAGGTGAAGTGCAAGACCCACCTCAACGGCCACGACACCCGCGGCCTCCGGGCCTTCCGCGAGACCTACGGCCCCGAGCGCGTGATGCCCGGCCTCATCGTCTACGCGGGCGAGGGGTGCTATCGCGTCAACCCCCACACCACTGCTCTGCCCTGGAACGCGGTCGTGTCCTGAGCCCTTCCCGCGTCCGTGCGGCTCAGCAGGAGCTTCGCCCTCCCAGCGCCGTCAGCCCGGCCACGGGCGACAGATGCCTGGCCCACGGCGTAAGCCGTGGGATCCCTGCTTACCCGTGCAAGCCCCGTCAGGGGCGTAAGAGACGGGTGACGGCGCCTGCCCGTCGTTCTTCGGGGGCCCTCTACCACCCCTGACGGGGCTGGGCGCCGAACGGCGGGGAGATCGGTCACGGGCGCCGCTCGTCGCCAAAGCGGCTGGGGAAGGGCTCGGCCCCGAGGACGGCGAGGGCGAACCAGCCGGCGAGGCGGCTGGGCGTGCGGGCGTTGGGGAGGTATGCCTCGCGGACCGCGCCCTTGGGTGTGAGGGCGCAGTCGCGGAGCCAGCGCCGGGCCTGGTCGCGGTCGGAGGGGTAGAGGCCGCAGCGGCCGGCGCCGAGGCAGAAGACCACGGCGGGCAGGACGTAGGGCACGTCGGTGCGCTTGCGGCGGAAGGTGCCGTCGGGCGCGTGCCGGGCCTCCAGCCACCGGATGCCGTCGCACGTCTCTTTTCGGTGGCCGAAGACCCAGGCGAGGTAGCCCTGGACGAAGTAGCTCTCGCAGTCGTCGGCGGGCGGGATGAGTTTCCCCCCTGGGTCGAGCGCGACGGCGAAGGCGCGCGGGCGCTTGTCGAACAGGCGGTCGAGCTCGCGGGCGAGCCGGTCGGCGGCGACGCCGTAGCGGCGCTGGGCGAGGAGCCGCTGGCCGGCCCGCAGGCCGAGGTAGGCGGCGGCCTGGTCGGCGGCGTGCTGCATACGATGGAGCTCCCAGCGTCCCGAGCCGCGCAGGCGGTACCAGCCCCTGTAGAAGAGGTGGTTGTCGGCGCGGTTGCGCTCGAGGATGAAGTCGAGCGCGGCGCGGACGTAGGGCCGCAGCCTGAGCAGCTCGCCGGTCTCGCCGGTGGCGTGGTGGTACTGGTAGACGAGGTAGGCGAACAGGGCGGACGAGGCGGTCGCGCCGCGCGCGTCGTCGGCGCCCTCGGCCGGCGGCGTGGGCAGCGCGACGTGGGGCGCCTTGGCGGAGTAGGCGTGGCGGAACGAGCCGACCCACGGCCGCTCGCGCTTCTCCATGACGGCGGCCAGCCATTCCAGGCCGCTGCGGAAGCCGTCGCGGTAGCGGCTGTGCGGCGTCTGACGGTGGGCCTGGGCGAAGGCGAGCAGGGCGTACTCCATGGAGCCGTCCTGGTTGGCCCGCAGGCCGCCGGGCACGTCGGGGATGCATCCCTGGGCGGTCTGCTGGCTGAGCAGGTGGTCGGCGACGGCGCGGACGCGCAGGCTCCAGTTGGTGCCCGCCAGTGCCAGATGCCCCGTGCCCGCGACCGCGGCGGCGAGCAGGAAGGGGAGGGGAGGGCCTAGTGGCGGAAGAACTCGTCCCATGGGAAGGGCTTCTTCTTGCGCGGCGGCTTGCGCGCGGGCTCGGCTTCGGGCTCGGCCGCGGCCGGCTGGTCGCCCCACTGGCGCGGCGGGTCGTCGAGGTCGAGCTCGCGGCGGGCGCCGAAGTCCTCGGTCCACGGCCCTGCGTGGCCGACGCCGATCTCGTTGCTGCCCGGGCTGATCATGTTGCGATGGTGGCCCGAGCTGTGGTACCACATGCGGAAGGCGCCGTCGGCGCCGGCGCCGGAGGCGCAATTCTCGCCGCGGAAGTGGCGGTAGCCCTCGAGCGCGCAGCGCTGGCCGGCGCTTCGGCGCTCGGGCTTGGGCGAGGTGTGGCCGAAGTAGCCGAGCGCGGCCATCTCGGCGCTGTGCTTGCGCGCCGCCTGCACCAGCGGCTCGTTGATCGCCAGCGGCTTGATGCCGAGCTGAATGCGATACTCGTTCGTCAGCTCGATCACCCGCCGCTCGCCGCTCGACACGGACGTCTTGACCCGCTGGTTGTAGCGCTCGCAGCGGCGGCAGTAGTCCCAGAACTTCGCCTTCTCGACCAGGATCGCGAGCAGGTCGGCGGGGATCTTGGGCACGAGGGCTTCGAGCGAGGGCTCGAGCGCGACGCCCTCGACGCTGCACAGCTCGAGCTGGGCGTCGAACTCGACGATGCGCTCGTGCATGCGCATGGCGGTGAGGGTGCGGCGCATGACGGGGCCGTAGAGCTCCTTGTAGGGCTTGTAGAGGGTCTTGACGGCGTTGACGGCCTTGTCCACGACGGGCTGGCCGGCGCGGCCGTGGTCGGCATCGGGGTAGATGCGTCTGTCGAAGATGACTCTGAGCGCCTCGGCGCGGGCGGCGCTCATCATCTCGTGGGCCTTGCGCAGGCGCTTCTGCGCGTCGGCGCTCAGTGCGAAGGCCCCGCAGCGCTCGACGAGCAGTGCCCGCAGCGGCACGAGCGCCTCGCGGAGCAGGCGGCGGCCGTCGTCGCCGGCATCGAGGTGGGCGCGGTAGGCGGCCCGACGCTCGTCGGGGTCGGCGCTCTTGAGCCTGGCCTTGAACGGCTCGAGGCGCTTGACCAGCTCGGGGCTGACCTGGGCGCCGGGCTCCGCGGCGACCTTCTCGTCGAGCTTCGTCCCGGCCGCCACGCACGCGGCCGCGGCGCACAGGATCGGCAGCAGCAGGGCTCGTCTCACCGGGGGTCTCCTGGCGGCTCGTCCGCACCAGGATACCACGCCCCCGCCGCGCTTACAAGGGGACCCGGCGCCGTCTCCCTCGCCGTAAGTCCAGGGCTGCCCGTCGTGACGTGCTTGTTACGGAAATCGGGCGCACATCTTGGGGGGCATGCGACGTTGTAACGGTAGAGGGGACAGAGGCCGTCTCGTTCGAGCCGCGGCGCGGAGGCCGCGACCGGGAGGTCTCGGGTGCCGGGTTCCAGGCTCCAGGGGTCGGAGAAGACGCCGCGACGGGCCTCCTCCCGGAACCCGGAACCTGCA
>CBFDBL010000592.1:0-4270 GCA_965603035.1 uncultured bacterium | reverse complement strand
ATGCCGTGGCGGCGGCCCTGCTCGGTCAGACGCGGCCCGAACGCCTCCCTCAGGGCACCGCCCGCCAGCGGCTCCGCAGCGCCCGCGCCCTCGCTCGCCACCACAGGCAGCATCTCCGCCACGGGCGTCCCAGTCCACAGACCCGCCGGATGGAAAGGCCCCGCCACAAAGAGGAAGCCGCCGCCGAACTGCCCGACGAACCCGCGAAGATCCTCGAGCTGCTCGGTGCCGAACGCCGACGGGTCCACGTCGTGGAACACCACGACGTCGTACTCGAAGAGCTCGGGGCGGCGCTCGGGGTAGTGGGTGAGCCGGACGTTGCCCTCCTGGTGAAAGTCCGGGTCGGCCGACTGGAGCAGGCAGCTCAGCTCGACCGAGGCGTCCACCAGCAGGGTATTCTTGAGGAAGCGGTAGAAGTAGCTGGGCTGGCCCGCGACGAGCAGGACGCGGGTCTTCTCGTCCTTGACGGTCAGGACGTGGAGCGCGGTGTTGTTCTCCGTGCTGAGCTCGTCGGGCTGCGGGGGGAAGGTGATGGAGAAGCGGAAGCTGCCCTTCTCCTCGGGGGTGTAGGTGATCGGCACGGTCTGCGGGCCGTCGAGGTCGCGGAGGCGGACGGTCTGGGTCTTGATGAGCTCGCCGTCGCGGCGGAGCTGAGCCTCGACGTCGCCCTCGATGCCGGTGCTGGTGACGACGGCGTTGAAGGTGACCTTGTCGTCCTTCTTGACGGCGCTGGGAGCGAGGATCTTGACGACCTCGACGTCGCGGCCGCGCGTCAGGGTGCCGACGCCGACGGTGAAGACGGGGAAGGTCTGGCCGTGGACGATGCCGAGGCGCTTGGCCGTCGCGACGGCCGAGGGGTCGGTGTCCTGCGTGCGGCCGTCGGTGAGGACGACCATGGCGGCGATGCGGTGGCCGCGCAGGCCCTCGGCGGCCTCGCGCATCGCGCGGCCCAGCAGCGTCCGCGGGCCGGAGGGCACCACCAGGGCCGGCGCGTCCTCGCCCTCGCGACGCTTCCACGCATCGGACGGCAGGCCGCGCAGCGTGCCGGCGAACGTCGCGATGCGGAGCCGGCACTCGCGCTCGACCCGCGTGAGGAACCCGACGGCGCGGTGTGCGAGCGCGCGGTTGACCAGGTCGGCGCGGGCCAGGCCGTCGAGCTCGGCGTCCTGCGCCGCCGTCAGGCGCGTGGCCTGCTCGTCGGCGAGGCCGACGGCCTTCGCGATGGCGAGCCGCAGCGCGGGCTCCTGGTAGCGGTCCTGCCGCCGCATCGACAGCGAGTCGTCGAGCAGCACGACCACGTAGGCCTGGTTGAGCTCCGACTTGTCCACGACCAGGATCGGCTTGAAGAGCAGGAACACGATGAGCGCCAGGAGCAGGCAGCGCACCACCGCCAGGGTCATCTTCCGCGCGCGCGTCGCCGTCCCCTTCTCGCGGCGATACAGGAAGAAGACGAGCCACACGGCCGCGACGGCGAACAGCAGCACCACCCACGTCGGCCACGGGCTCGCCAGCTTCAGCCGGACACCGGTCCCGCCCGCGATCTCACCGCGGTCGATCCCCAGAAGCCAGCTCAGGAGGGATTGCCACACACAGCACCTGCGAGACGACGCCGCCCGGGGGCCTAACTGCCCATCCAACATGACTATACGGCTATCGGGGCGGCAGGTCAAATCGCCCTGGCACCTGCCGCGTCACTGCACGTGGATCGTGACCGTGGCATGGTGGCCTGTCTCGTCGGCGCACACGATGGTGTGGGAGCCGCGCGCGAGGGGCCAGAACGAGGGCGAGAGCGGCGCACCCGTGGCGTAGAGCGCACCGTCCACGAACCAGTAGAGCGACCGCGACCTGCTCGCCGCCTTGAGCAGGAGCTGCTGCTCGGGCCGCCTGGCGTCGCTCAGCAGCACGTACCGCTGGCCTGCCGTGGGCGAGAGCACGCGGGGCCGCGCCCCGTCGCCGGCGCCGCGCGGGCAGCCGGCGAAGTGCGGCGGCATGAGCTCGCGCCCGCGCCCGTGCTGGCGCAGCCAGGCACCCACCTCGACCGGCCACGCCTCGACCACGCGCGTCTCGCACTGCCGCCCCCGCGCGCACCGCCCGCACAGGCACGTGCCCGTCGCCGTGTCGATGCGCGCCGCGACGTGCACCGTGCACGCCCGCTCCGCCGAGCGCCCGCGCACGCAGAGGCCCTCGACGGTGGCCCCGCAGTGGGGGCCGGGCGGCATGCCGCTCACCGCGCACACGCGGCGCGTGCCCACCGAGCCGGGCCGCGCGTACCACGCGCCCCGCCGCTCGCCGTAGAGCCGCTCCATCACCGTGGCCGCGACGGGCGCCGCGGCACGGATGCCCACGAGCGCCCGCGACGGCCTGCCGTCGAAGTTGCCCACCCACACCCCGACCGTGTAGTCGGGCGTGTAGGCGATGGTCCAGGCGTCGCGGTGGCCGTACGACGTGCCCGTCTTCCACGCCATCCGCAGCGCGCCGCGGCCAGGGCCCGGCAGCCGCCAACCCCGCAGCTTCGCGGTGTCGGACAGGACGTCGGCGACCAGCCAGGCCGCACCCGCCGACAGGGCCCTGCGCCCTGGGGCGATGGGCTCGCTCTCCAGGAGCCGGTAGGGCTTGTAGACGCCGAGCCGTGCGAGCGCGGCATAGGCGTTGGTCAGCTCCAGCAGGGTCACCTCGGTGGAGCCGAGGGTGAGCGCCAGGCCGTAGTGGTCGGCGTCGCGCGTGAGGGTCGAGAGGCCGAGCCGGCGCAGGAGCCGCAGGAGCGGGCGGTGGCCGACCTGGGCGAGGAGCCGGACGGCTGGGACGTTGAGCGAGCGGCTGAGGGCCTCGCGAGCGGAGACGGGGCCGTGGGAGGCGTGGTCGTAGTTCTCGGGCTGGTAGCCCGTGTAGTTGACGGGCACGTCGGCGAGGACGGTGTCGGGGGTGGCGATGCCGGCGTCGAAGGCGAGGGCGTTGGTGAAGGGCTTGTGGGCCGAGCCTGGCGAGCGCGGCGCGACGGCGCCGTTCACCTGGCCGCCGTCGCGCTCGGCGTGGAAGTCGCAGGACCCGACCATGGCCCTGACGGCGGCCGTGCGGTTGTCGATGACGACGGCGGCGCCGTTGGTGACGCCGTCGGGCCGGAGTGCCTCGACGGCGTCGCGGACGGCGTCCTCGGCGATGCGCTGGACGCGGCGGTCGATGGTGGAATGGAGGGCGGCGCGGCCCGGGTAGCGCTGGCGGACGAGCCTGGCGAAGTGGGGCGCCTCGAAGGGGAAGGGCGGGCGCCGCGCGTGCACGCCCTGGCGGCGGGCGGCGGCCAGCTCGGCGCGGGTGATGGCGCCGCAGGCGAGCATACGGTCGAGGACGTGGTCGCGGCGGGCGCTGGCCAGGTCGGGGTGGCGGTCGGGCCGCAGTCGCGAGGGTGCCTGGGGCAGGCCTGCGAGCACAGCGGCCTCGGGCAGCGACAGGTCGCGCGCGTGCTTGCCGAAGTAGGCGAGCGACGCGGCCTGGGCACCCACCAGGTTGCCGCCGTAGGGCGCCAGGTTCAGGTAGTGCTCGAGGATCTCATCCTTCGTGCACAGCCGCTCGAGTTGGAGGGCGCGGAAGGCCTCGATCGCCTTGCTGACCAGCGTGCGGCGCCGCGGCTCGACCAGGCGGACGACCTGCATCGTGATCGTCGAGGCGCCCGAGACCACCCGCCGATGCCGCACGATCTGGCCGACGGCCCGCAGCACCGCGAGCGGGTCCGCGCCGCAATGGCTCCTGAAGCGCTGGTCCTCGACGGCGATCGTCGCCGCGACCAGCCGCGGGCTCACGTCCTCCAGCTTCGCCCGGAAGGCCCAGCACTCGCCCCGACCCGTGAACGGCCGCAGCACCCGGCCCTCGCAGTCCAGCACCTGCACCCCGCTCCTGGCCCCTTCGAGCCGCTCCCGCGGGAACGGGAACGCCGCGTCGAGGACCAGCCAGGCCGCGCACAGGGCCGCCGCCGCACCGGCCGCGCCGGCGATCGCCAGCAGTGCCCGCATTCGTGCCTTGTGTCTCGGGATCGTCATCTAGGTTCCTCAGCGCGGCGGTTGCGTGGCGCTCCAGGGCCGCGCGCATGGGTCGAGCGTGCGCTCTGCGGGCGGGCTCTGGAGCCCCAAAGGGGCGCCATCACACAGCCCAGGGCGAAGCCCTGATCTCTGCCCACATTCCCGGGCCCGCCCCGGGTCGCTCGCTCCGCGAGAAGTGACAGCGGTGTCAAGCCACCGCACTCCATAGAAGACGCCGGGTCGTGAGCACCTGCCGGCAA
>CBFDBL010000591.1:0-4274 GCA_965603035.1 uncultured bacterium | reverse complement strand
GAACATCATCTGGATCATGGCCGACGACATGGGCTACGGCGACGTGGGCTGCTACGGCGCCACGAAGATCCAGACGCCGCACATGGACCGCCTGGCCGCCCAGGGCATGCGCTTCACCGACGCCCACTCCTGCTCGGCCGTGTGCACGCCCAGCCGCTACGGCGTGGTCACCGGCCGCTACTGCTGGCGCAGCCGCCTCCAGCGCGGCGTGATGTGGGGCCACTCGCGCCCGCTCATCGAGCCCGACCGCCCGACCGTCGCGGCGATGCTCCGCGAGCAGGGCTACGCGACTGCGGCCGTGGGCAAGTGGCACCTCGGCCTCGGCTGGGCCTTCAGGAGCGGCGCGCGCGGCCAGCTCCCCAGCGACCTCGACGCCCACAACTGGATCGAGGAGAGCGGCGAGCAGATCGACTACACCCAGCCCTTCACCGGCGGCCCCACGACCCGCGGCTTCGACACTTTCTTCGGCATCGCCGGCTCGCTCGACATGCGGCCCTACTGCGTCCTCGAGGACGACCACACCGTCGGCGTGCCCGACCGCGCGAAGGATCCGCGCAACCCGCAGCAGCGGCCCGGCCTCATGGTCGAGGGCTGGTGCGACGAGGACGTGGATCTCACCTTCGCCGCCAAGGCCTGCGACTGGGTGCGCGAGCGCCAGGCCGAGAGGCCCGACCAGCCCTTCTTCCTCTACCTCACGCCCTCGGCGCCCCACCGCCCCTGCATGCCGCCCGAGGGCTTCCGCGGCGCCAGCCAGGCCGGCCTGCGCGGCGACATGGTCATGGTGGTGGACCACGTGGTCGGGCAGATGGTCGCCACCCTCGACGAGCTCGGCATCGCCGACGACACGCTGCTCGTCGTGACGAGCGACAACGGCGCGCGGCCCTGCGACGTGGACGGCGAGACCTACGGCCACAAGTCGTGCGGCGACTGGCGCGGCTACAAGGCCGACATCTGGGACGGCGGCCACCGCGAGCCCTTCATCGTCCGATGGCCCGGCCGCGTCGCCCCGGGCTCCGTCTGCGACCAGACCGTGTGCCTCATCGACCTCATGGCCACCGCGGCCGCCATCCTCGGCATCGACCTGCCCGACGGCGCCGCCCCCGACAGCGTCAACATCCTGCCCTACCTGCTCGGCGACGAGGTCGAGAGGCCCCTCCGCGAGGCCATCGTCCACCACTCGGTGGACGGCATGTTCTCGATCCGACAGAGCCCGTGGAAGCTCATCCTCGGCCTCGGCTCCGGCGGCTTCAGCAAGCCCCGCCGCGAGGACCCCCAGCCCGACGGCCCCGAGGGCCAGCTCTATCACATGGGCGACGACCCCGCCGAGACGACCAACCTCTGGCTCGACCGCCCCGACGTCGTCGAGAGCCTGACCGCCCTGCTCCGGCGCTGGCAGGCCGAGGGCAGGAGCACGCCGCGACGGTAGCCGTCGGCCTGCTCCGCCGCCGCCGGCGCAAGCGGGGGTAGCCCCGGCAGCACAATCCACACTGCGTCTCCTCCGCGGGGGCCGTCCTGGCGACAGGGCGGCCCCCGCAGCATGTCGGCCGCGCCGCGCGAGAGCGGCTTGACCGCGGTGTGCCAACGAGGTATCGTGCCCGTTGGCCTGTGAGCCCGACTCGGAGAGGAGAGCAAGGATGCAGTATCGCACGCTCGGCACTACCGACATCGAGGTCTCGGCCGTCGCCTTCGGCTGCTGGGCGATCGTCGGCGGATTCAACTGGGGGCCTCAGGACGAGGCGGACTCGATCGCGGCTCTCCGCGCGGCCTGCGACGCGGGCGTCACGCTCTTCGACTCCGCCGAGCTCTACGGCGACGGCTACAGCGAGCAGCTCATCGGCAAAGCCCTCGGCGACGTACGCGACGAGATCGTCATCGCCTCGAAGGCAGCGCCCGAGCACTACGCGCCCGACGAGCTCCGAGCCGCCTGCGAGCGCAGCCTCCGCAACCTCGCTACCGACTGCATCGATCTCTACCAGCTCCACTGGCCGAGCCGCGACGTCCCCGTCGCCGAAACCCTCGGCGTCCTGGCACAGCTCCGCGACGAGGGCAAGATCCGCGCCATCGGCGTCTCGAACTTCGGGCCCCTCGACCTCGCCGAGGCCCTGGCCGTCGGCGTGCCCATCGTCAGCAACCAGGTCGCCTACAGCCTGCTCTTCCGCGCCGTCGAGTTCGAGATCCTGCCCCTGTGCGCCGAGCACGGCATCTCGGTGCTGTGCTATTCGCCCATGCTCCAGGGCCTGCTGACCGGCAAGTTCGCGTCTGCCGACGACGTGCCGGTGGATCGTGCGCGCACGCGGCACTTCTCGAGCGAGCGGCGCGACGCTCGGCACAGCGAGCCGGGTGCGGAGGGCGCGACGTTCGCGTGCGTGGCCGAGGTGCGGCGGCTGGCGGAGCGGCTGGGCGCGCCGATGGCGCACGTGGCGCTGGCGTGGCTGCTGGCCGAGGAGGGGGTGACCTCGGTGCTGGCCGGCGGCCGCAACGCCCAGCAGGCGCGGAGCAACGCCGCGGCGGCCGACCTGTGCCTGTCGCCCGACGTCGTCGCCGATCTCGCCGCCGTGACCGACGAGCTGCGGGAGACCCTCGGCCCGAACGCCGACATGTGGCAGACGGAGTCGCGGATCCGCTGAGGTCAGGCGAGTGGGCGGAGGGCGGCGCGGTCGGCGAGGGCGGCGACCTGGGCGGGATCGACGTCGCCGGCGGCGTCGGTGAGGGCGTTGGCGGCGCCGCAGGCGACGGCCTGGCGCAGGCACTCGGGCAGGGGCTGTCCGCGCCAGAGCGCCGCGAGGTAGCCCGCGAGGAAGGCGTCGCCGCAGCCGACGGTGTTGCGGGGCGACTCGATGGCGGCCGAGCAGGCATGGGCCTCGTCGCCGTGCACGGCCAGCGCACCCTCGCTGCCGCGGGTCACGAACACGGTTTCCACCCGATCGCACAGCCCGCGGGCAGCGCCGAGCAGCTCCTGCTCGGAGGCAGCCGTCAGGTCGCGCCCGAGCACCTCGCCCAGCTCCGCGACGTTCGGCGTCATGGCGAAGGCGCCCGCGTCGGCGGCAATGCCGAGCTCCGGGCCGTTGAGGTCGCCGACCAGCCGGCCCCCGCCGCGCGCGCAGACGGCGAACAGCCCGGCCAGATCGGCACGCGGCACCCCAGGCGGCAGGCTGCCGCAGAAGACGAACGCGGTGTCGGGCGAGGCGAGGGTGCTGAGCTGGACGGCGAGCGCCGTCACGTCGCTGTGCTGGACGCGGAAGCCGGCCTCGCGGATGTGGGTGTCGGTGTCGGCCTCGGGGTCGAGGATCGTCGTGTTGGTGCGGGTGGCGCCCGCCACGGGCACGAGGTCCACCTCGGCGGCGGAATCGGCGAGGCTGTCCTCGAAGAACAGCCGCTCGCGGACGCCGACGAAGCCGGTGACGGCCGACGGGACGCCGAGCCGCGCGAGGCAGCGCGAGACGTTGATGCCCTTGCCGGCGGGCTGGAGCCGGACGAGCCGGCCCTTGAGGTGGCCGCCGACGGCGAAGCCCGGGACCTCGAGCGTGCGGTCCACCGACGTGTTGAGCGTGACCGTGACAATGTCCAAGCGACAGACCTCCCACGAGGGCCGGGGCCGCCCCGGCCTGCCTCCATCGTAGCGGCGAGCGGCTCGCCTGTCGGCGAGGCGGTGTCGGCGCGCGCAGCTAGGGCTGGGCCTTCTTCGCGGGCACCTCGGGCTCGGGCGGCGGGGGCGGCGGGGTGCCTACGCGGTCGCGTGCCATGGTGCGGAAGCGGTCGGCTCGCTCGAGGAGGCCAGCCTTGATGGCCGTCTTCTCGGCGTCGCTGAGCTCCTGGAGCGGATTGGCCTTGACGAGCACGAGCGGATAGGTGTGGACGTCGTCGATGCGCCAGGGGAGCAGGAGGTCGGGCACGATGTCGAGCGGGAAGCGCTCCCACCACGGCGGGCGGAGGTGGGCGACGAGCCGCTCGCGGTGGTAGCCTGGCTTCTCGACCACGATCTCGTGGGTGCCGTACCACGCGAAGGGCATGTAGACGGGCGTCGTGCGGTCGAGCACCCTGCCGTCGAACTGCACCTTCGCCCCCGGCGGCCTCGTGAGGATCTGGAGCTCGCGGTGCACGCAGCCGGCCGCCAGCACGCACAGCAGTGGGACGAGCGCGAACGGGTAGCGCCGCATGGCAGCAGGTCCTTTCACAGGTCGACCAGCGTGGCCTCGAGCGTGGCGGTGTCGAGCAGGATCTGGACGGCGAAGGGCGCCACGAAGTCGCCGGCGCGGAGCCGCGGCAGGCTGTCG
>CBFDBL010000590.1:0-4303 GCA_965603035.1 uncultured bacterium | reverse complement strand
CGACGTCGTCGCCGCGCGATGGGGCAGCGAGGCCACCCTGTGCCGCCGCTACTGGGTCTCGCCGCGCACGGCGCAGAACCAGGGGCCGCTGCTCACCCGCGCCGACGGCACGCGCCCGCTGGCGCTGCGCGGCGTGCTGGGCCTCGACGCGGCCGAGCTGGCCCGGCGGCCCGACCTGGCGAGGGTGTTCGGCGCCGACCACGCCGACTGGGACGACACGGTGCTCATGACCCGGGCCGTCGCCGAGAGCCTCGAGCTGCGGCCCGGCGACATGGCCATCGTGGGCGGCCGGCACCTGCGGGTCGGCCCCCTGCTCGACGCCGCCAGCGTCTCGGCGGCCAAGGACATGGACGGCAACGGCGTGCTCCCCGTCGATTTCGTCGAGATGCAGAGCGCGCTCGGCCAGGCCGCGACGGGCGACGAGGCGCTCGCGGCGCAGAGCCAGCAGAGCTGGGCCTACCTGCCCACCGACTCGGTGGTGACCGTCTCGTGCCGCACGGCGCGGCTCCTGGGCGCCGCGCTGCACGCCGTGACGCTCTACACCGCCGACTCGCGCGCCGCGACGGCCATGGCCGAGGACATGGCGCGCATCCTGCCCCTGCCCGTGAGCGCGACCCGCGCCGACGGGGCCTACCGCCACGTGCTCGGCACGCTCGTCCAGGCCAGCGGCGCCGCCGACCTCGTGTTCCCCATCCTGCTCGGCGGCCTGGTGATCTTCGGCACCATGCTCGGCTCGGTGGCCGATCGCGAGAAGGAGATCTACACGTTCAGCTCGCTGGGGCTCGCGCCGCCGCACGTGGCGAGCCTGTTCTTCGCCGAGGCGATGGTCTACTCGGTGCTCGGCGGGCTCGCGGGCTACCTGCTGGCGCAGGCGACGATGAAGGTGCTCGGCGTCCTGGCCGGCTACGGGCTCGTGCGGGTGCCCGAGATGAACTACTCGTCGGCGAACGCCATCGTCACGATCCTCATCGTCATGGCCACGGTGCTCGTCTCGTCGATCTACCCCGCCATCAAGGCGTCGCGGAGCGCCAACCCGGGCATCCTGCGCACCTGGCGCCTGCCGACGCCCACGGGCGACGTCTTCGACATCGCCTTCCCCTTCACCGTCTCCGAGTACGACATCACCGGGGTCGTGAGCTTCCTCAAGGAGCACTTCGACAACTTCGGCGACACGGGCCTCGGCGTGTTCATGGCCCGCGACGCGCGGCTCGTGCGCTGCCCTGACGGCCAGCTCGGGCTCCACGCCGCGCTCGCGCTCGCGCCCTTCGACCTCGGCGTGACCCAGGGCTTCGAGCTGCGCAGCGCCCCGAGCGAGATCCCAGGCATCGACGAGGTCACCATCAAGCTCACCCGCACCTCGGGCCAGCCGAAGGACTGGCAGCGGCTCAACAAGGTGCTCCTCGACGACCTGCGCCGACAGTTCCTCATCTGGCGGGCACTGCCCAACGAGACCATGGAGCTCTACCGCCAGCGCACGCTCGCCGCGCTCGCCGAGGGCGAGCAGGAGATGCGTGATACGTGACCAGGAGAAGAGGCCTGACTCCCAACGGAGGCGACCACTCGACGTTCGACGCTCTTCACTTGACCCTTGACACTCGACACTCGACACTCCCAGGGCTGTAGCTGTATCGGGTGAGGCATGGCGAAGCGGGTAGACAAGGAGCTCGAGGAATTCCGGAGCCTGATAGAGGTTCCGTCGGAGTTCCGCGAGGGGTTCAGTTGGAGCTCGCTGCTGGGCGCGGTGTTCGTGGCGCTGGTGATGGTGCCTGGTGCGATTTACATGGGTCTGCTGGCGGGGGTGCAGCAGATCGGCCTGGCGGCGCAGTGGGTGACGGTGATCCTGTTCGTCGAGGTGGCGAAGCGGGCGCACCGGACGCTGAACCGCTCGGAGATCTTCGTGCTGTTCATCATGGCGGCGTGGGCGGTGGGCATGCCGTTCCGTGGCCTGATCTGGAACCAGTTCTTCGCTCGGAGCGACGCGGCGACGGCTGCGGGCATCGCGAGCGACCTGCCGAGCTGGTTCGCGCCGGGCTCGGGGTCGGCCTCCTACGAGCACCGATCGTTCCTGCACTGGGACTGGCTGCCGGTGATGGGGCTGATCGTGTTCGGCGGCTTCTTCAGCCAGCTCTCGAGCATGGTGCTGGGCTACGGGCTGTTCCGGCTGACGAGCGACATCGAGAAGCTGCCGTTCCCCATGGCCCCGATCGGGGCTCTGGGGGTGATGGCGGTGGCGGAGGACATGGAGGCCCAGCGGACCCCGGGGGCTGAGAAGAGCGGGCTGTGGCGCGTCTTCTCGATAGGCGGTGCGCTGGGGCTGGCCTTCGGCGCCCTGTACCTCGGCATCCCGACTCTGACGGGGGCGCTCACGGGCAGGCCGATCCAGATCCTGCCGATCCCGTGGTCCGACTTCACGGGCACGACCCAGCACTACCTGCCCGCGGTGGCGACGGGCATGAGCTGGAACCTTGGGAACCTGATCATCGGGATGGTGCTGCCGTTCTGGGCGATGGTGGGCAGCTTCGCGGGGCTGGTCGTGACGATGGTGGCGAACCCGCTGCTCTACCGCTACGAGATCCTGCACTCGTGGCGGTCGGGCGACGACACGGTGAAGACGCTGTTCCACAACCACGTCGACTTCTACTTCAGCTTCCAGATCGGCATCGCGGTGGCGATCGCGCTCGCGGGGTTCGTGCTGGTGTTTCGTCGGATCGCGGAGCGTCGACGCCGGGCGGCGCTGGGTCAGGTGGTCGCGCCGCTGTCGGCGGTGCCGAGGGGCCGGGGCGACATTCGGCCGTGGCTGATCATCGCGTGCTACATCGTGGTGACGACGATCTACATCGTCGTGTGCGGCGCCCTGATCCGGTGGCACCGCGGCGTGATGACGGTGCTGGTGCTGCTGGGGTTCGTCTACACGCCGCTGATCAGCTACGTGACGGCGCGGCTCGAGGGCATCGCGGGGCAGGTGGTCGAGATCCCCATGGTCCGCGAGGCGAGCCTCATCCTCAGCGGCTACCACGGCGTCGCCGTGTGGTTCCTGCCCATCCCCGTCGCCAACTACGGGCGCATGACCGTCTTCTACCGACAGTGCGAGCTCACCGGCACCAAGTTCACCAGCATCTGGAAGGCGAAGCTGGTGCTCTACCCGATCATCCTTGCCAGCTCGATCTTCTTCATGAACTTCATCTGGGGCCTGGCCGAGGCGCCCTCGGCGGTCTACCCCTACGCGCAGCGGATGTGGGAGCTCACGGCGCTCCAGCGCTGCATCATGTTCTCGGCCACCCTCGGCGACTACTCGCAGTTCGAGCAGGCATTCCGCTGGAGCTACCTGGGCATCGGCACGGCCTTCGGCGGCGCGCTCTTCGGCGCCATGAGCTTCCTCGGCGCCCCCGTCTTCCTCGTCTACGGGGTGGTGCGCGGGCTCGGCCAGACGATGCCCCACGCCGTCATCCCGCAGTTCATCGGCGCGCTCGTCGGACGCTACTACTTCCAGAAGCGACTCGGGCGCCAGTGGCGGCGCTACATCCCCGTCGTCTCGGCGGGGTTCATGTGCGGCATGGGCCTGCTCACGACCCTGTGCATCGGCATCACCTTCATCAGCAAGGCGGTGATCCAGCTGCCATTCTAGGCAGGGGCAGGACGCGAGGGACGATGGCTGACGTGCTGATCCGCATCCGCGGGCTGAACAAGACCTACCGCCTCGGCGGCGCGACGGTGCACGCGCTGCGGGACGTGGGGCTCGACATCTACCGCGGCGAGTACGTGTCGATCATGGGGCCGTCGGGCTCGGGCAAGAGCACGCTGTTCAACATGGTCGGCGGGCTCGACCGGCCGAGCTCGGGCGAGGTGGAGGTCGCGGGCCTCGACCTGACGAGCCTGACGAGCCGCCAGCTCGCCTACTTCCGGGGCAACCACATCGGCTACGTCTTCCAGGCCTACAACCTCCTGCCCGCCTACGACGCCGTCGCCAACGTGTGCATGCCGCTGCTCTTCAGCGGCAAGGCCTACGACGAGGCCGTCGCGAGGGCCAGGCAGGTGCTCGAGCGGGTCGGCCTCGGCCACCGCTTCGGCCATCGCCCCGACGAGCTCTCCGGCGGACAGCAGCAGCGCGTCGCCATCGCCAGAGCCCTCGCCAACGAGCCCGCCATCATCCTCGCCGACGAGCCCACAGGCAACCTCGACCTCCACACCGGCGAGGAGATCATCCACCTCCTCCACGGGCTCAGCAAGGAGGACGGCGTCACCGTCATCACCGCCACCCACGACCACAAGATGCTCGACGTCTCCGACCGCATCCTGTGGATCA
>CBFDBL010000589.1:0-4308 GCA_965603035.1 uncultured bacterium | reverse complement strand
CGCCCAGCTCCGCCAGATCGCAGCCGAGAGCCGCGACGCCGCCACCCTCGCCAGGCTCGTCGAGACCCTCGACACCAGGGTCCTCGGCACGCCCCCGCTCGCGCGGGCGACGGCCTTCGTCCGCGCCGAGGCGCTCCTGGCCCAGGCCGCCGTCGCCGACGAGGCCGCGGCCATGCGGCAGCTCGTCCGAACTGCCCACCAGACCCTCGACGCGATCGCAGGGCAGCGGCCCGGCGCCGCCGACCTGGCGAGGGTGCAGCAGCTCCGAGGCCGCGCCCTCCTGCTCGAAGCCCAGAAGCTCGTCGCACTCGACGGCCCCGTCGCCGCACTCCCCGTCCTCTCCCGAGCCAAGGACCACTACCTGGCCATCCTGCCCAGCGACCCCGACCGCCACCTCGCCAGCCTCTTCCACATCGGCAAGCTCCTCGAGCAGGTGCAGGAGTGGGAGACCGCCGTCGCGCTCTACCGCGAGACCGCCACCCGCTTCCCCCACACGCCCCAGGGCCGCGACGCCCTGCTCAAGGTGGCGCGCCTGTGCGACGCGCGGCTCAACGCCCCGCTCGCCGCCCTCGAGGTCTACGCCCAGTATGCCGCCCGCTACCCCGCCGAGCTGCCCTATCGCCAGCTCGAGGTGGGCCAGCGGCTCGAGCAGCTCGGCTACGCCAACGTGCTCGACTTCCAGAAGCGCAACCACCTGAAGCCCGACGGCCTCTTCGGCCCGGCCAGCCGCCGCAAGCTCGCCGAGCTCGAGGGCACCCTCGACCTCATCGCCCACCCCCGCGCTGCCGCGCCGGGCGTGCTGCGAGGCCACTTCGTCCACGCCACGGTGTTCGCGATCGCCCGCCGCCTCCACCAGGCCGGCCGCGACCACGACGCCGTCGTGGCCTACCGCCTGTTCCTCAACCTCTTCCCCACCAAGCGCGAGGCCGACGACGCCCTCCTCGCCGTCGCTCGCATCTTCCGCGACAACCTGCTCTTCGGCGAAGCCCTCGGCGCATACACCGAGCTCAGGGACGACTTCCCCAAGGGCGACCAGACCAGCGAGGCCTACGTCGAGGCCGCCCAGTGCCACGAGAACCTCGGCCAGTGGGACCAGGCCAAGGCCCTCTACCAGCTCTACCTCAAGAAGTTCCCCAAGTACCGCCACATCGCCCGATGCGCCGCCCGCATCCCCCTGCTCGCCGAGATCCAGCAGTACCAGGAGTTCATCGCCACCACCCCCAAGAGCCCCAAGCTGCCCGAGGCCCAGTACCAGATCGCCACCATCCTCTACAAGCAGTTCGGGAACCACACCAAGGCCGCCGTCGAGTACACCACGGTCGCCGACCGCCATCCCAAGCACGTCCGCGCCGCCGACGCCCTCTTCACGGCCGGCGTCGCCCAACTGCGCGCCGAGAACTTCCCCGCCGCACGCGCCCTCTTCGCCCGACTCGTCGAGAGCTACCCCGACACCCGACTCGCCGACGACGCCCAGTACTGGGTCGGCCACACCCACGAGTATGCGGCCCGCGCCCTCGGCAAGCTCGACGACCGCCGCATCGTCCTCCGCCGACGCAGCCTCGAGGGGCGCGGCCGCCTCCTCGCCGACCTCCCGCTCCGACGCCACTACCACCCCGCCGCCAAGCCCGGCCCCGAGCTGCCCGAGGACGTGTGGGGCGGCGACACCCTCGGCGTCCTCGCCAGCGGCTCCAAGCGCGACCGCGTGAACGCCGACCTCTTCCGCGCCATCCGCGCCTACCAGGTCGTCGCCGACCGCTTCAAGATGGGCGACGTGACCGGTGCCGCCCTGCTGCGCATCGGCACCATCTACACCAAGTATCTCAAGGACCCCGAGAAGGGCATGGCCGCCTTCCAGCAACTCCTCGACCGCCACCCCGGCAGCAAGGAGGCCGTGGGCGCCCTCTTCGAGGTCGGCGCCTACCACCTCGAGCACAAGAGCTTCGACCAGGCCATCCAGACATACCAGAAGTTCGTCTACAACTACGGCCAGGACCCGCGGGTCGAGGACGCCATGGTCGCCATCGCCCGCTGCTACATCGAGAAGAAGACCTGGGACAAGGCCCTCGACGCGTGCCAGCAGTACGTCAACAAGTTCCCCAAGGGCAAGCACGCCCCCTTCGCCCGCAACCAGATCACCTGGATCCGCATGTACCACTTTTGAGCGCGAGCCCCGCCGCGCCGACCGGCCTCGTTGTCGAGCCGAATGCCCGGCGCCGCTCAGAGCGAGGGCGAGGGCGATCGGCGCACTCCCCGATGGCTGCCCGGGATCCGGAGCCGTGCGCGGTCGCGAGAGTGCCTTGACACGAGGCATCGGGTTCGGTAGCTTCTGCCGTGCCGCGACGCGCGGGTCCGGCGGCGCGTTGCCGTTCTGGGCACAGGGTGCCGGGGGGCTGCTGGGAAGGACGAAGGCGTGCGGGACATTGGTGACAGGTCGCCCTGCGGCGCGCTGGGCGCGGGCGACGTGGGCGACACGGTGCGGGTGATCGGCTGGGTGGACGCCCTGCGCGATCACGGCCTCGTGCTGTTCATCCACCTGCGCGACCGCAGCGGGATCGTGCAGGTCGTCTTCAGCCCGGAGGTGGCGCCCGCGGTCCGCGAGCAGGCGGGCTCGCTGCGCGAGGAGTTCTGCGTCGCCGTGACCGGGACGGTGGCCGCGCGGGCGGCAGGCACCGAGAACCCGGCGATCGACACGGGCACCCTCGAGGTGATGGCCACCGGCCTCGTCATCCTGAGCCCCGCGAGCCCACTGCCCTTCCCCATCTCCGAGAAGGCCATGGTCGCCGGCGCCGACGTGGTGTCGGCACAAGGCGTCTCGGAGGACCTGCGGCTCCAGTACCGCTACCTCGACCTGCGCCGCCCGTCGATGCAGGCGCGCCTCGTCCAGCGCCACCGCATCGTCAAGGCGATCCGCGACTTCCTCGACGAGCGGGGGTTCGTCGAGGTCGAGACACCCGTCCTCACCAAGAGCACGCCCGAGGGCGCCCGCGACTACCTCGTGCCCAGCCGCGTCCACCCCGGCCACTTCTACGCGCTGCCCCAGTCGCCCCAGCTCTTCAAGCAGCTCCTCATGGTCAGCGGCCTCGAGCGCTACTGCCAGATCGTCAAGTGCTACCGCGACGAGGACCTGCGGCCCAACCGACAGCCCGAGTTCACCCAGCTCGACCTCGAGGCCGCGTTCATCGACGAGGAGTTCATCTACGAGCTGCTCGAGGAGCTCGTCTGTCGGATGTTCGCCGTCGGCGGCGTCGAGCTGCCCCGCCCGTTCCCCAGGATGACGTGGGAGGACGCCGTCGCCTCGACGGGCAGCGACCGTCCCGACCTGCGGTTCGGCCTGCGCTTCGTCGAGGCGACCGCCCTGTTCGCGGGGACGCGCTACCGGATCTTCCGCGAGATCCTCGACCGGGGCGGCTGCATCCAGGGCATCACGGTCCGGGCGAAGAGCGAGGCGCTCAGCAAGAACGTCCTCCAGAACGAGTATGCGAAGCAGATCGTGCCGGGCTTCGGCGCCCGGGGCATGACGTGGATGCGGGTGGTCGGGGGCCGGCTCGAGTCGAACATCGTGCAGTTCTTCAGCCCGGACGAGCAGGGAGCGATCGTCGAGTGCTTCGGCGCCGAGGACGGCGACGTGGTGCTGATGATCGCCGACGGCGACCGCTCGGTGGTGACCTCCGCGCTCGGCCAGTTGCGGCTCCACGTCGCCGACCGTCTCGGCCTCGTGCCTGCCGATGCCTGGGCGCCCGTGTGGGTGACCGACTTCCCGCTCTTCGAGCCTGCCGACGCAGGGGTGACGTCGAGCCACCACCCCTTCACGGCGCCCGCTCGCACCGACTTCGACCCCAGCGACCGCGACGCGCTGCTCGCCCTCCGCTCGAGGGCCTACGACCTGGTGGTCAACGGCGAGGAGCTGGGCGGCGGGAGCATCCGCATCCACGACCCGGCGGTCCAGCGCAAGGTCTTCGAGGCCCTCGGCCTCGGCGAGGCCGAGGTCGACGAGAAGTTCGGCTTCTTCCTCCAGGCCCTCGACTTCGGCGCCCCGCCGCACGGCGGCATCGCGCTCGGCATCGATCGCGCCGTCGCCATGATCCTCGGCGCCCCGTCGATCCGCGAGGTCATCGCCTTCCCGAAGAACCGCAGCGCCTACTGCCCGCTCACCGGCGCCCCCTCGCCCGTCGCGCAGGCGCAGCTCGCCGATCTGGGCCTGCTCGACACAGGTGGCGGCCGCCCACTCCCCGGCGCAGACGAGCAGGGCGACCTGCTCGCAATCCTGTCCTGGAACTCCCGCATCGGCATCCGCGACGAGGAGCGGCA
>CBFDBL010000588.1:0-4318 GCA_965603035.1 uncultured bacterium | reverse complement strand
CGCCGCGCAGGGCGGGCACGGCCGTGGTCATGCGGAAGCGCTCGCAGGCCCGCAGCGGCGCCAGGTAGCGGCAGTAGGCCTCGGCCACGGGCAGCAGCACGCCTTCGCGCTCGAGCTGGCTGTAGGGCAGCCCGAGGCTGCGGGTCAGCTCGTTGCGGCCCTCCTCGAACCACGAGAAGTAGCTGCCGTAGTAGGCGACCTGCTGCGCGTCGGTCTCGGCGTAGCGCACGCGAATCTCGTGGACGTGCTCGGGCGCCCCAGGCGGGGCCGGGACCAGGAAGCGGGCGACGCGGTCGGAAATCTCGACGCGGCCCCGCCGCTCGGCGGCGAGCTCGGCGAACCGCTCGGGCAAGGGCCGCACCCTGCCCTCGGTGTCGCGCACGACGTCGGCGAACCGCCCGACGGCCAGCACCTCGCCGTCGGCGACACGCACGATCTCGTTCTCGAGCAGGAAGCGCTTCGGCGCCGCAGCCAGCACCCGGCTGCGCACCGTCAGCAGGTCGTCGTAGACGGCGGGGCGGCGGTAGCGCAGGTAGGTCTCGGCAACGGTCAGCACCAGCCCCTCGCGCTCGAGCGCAGGCACGTGGAGGCCGGCCTGCTCGAGGAAGTGCACCTCGCCGACCTCCATCCAGGTGAAGTACGAGCCGTAGTAGGCTACGGCCTGCGCGTCGGTGTCGGCGTAGCGGACGCGGAACGGCGGGCACTCGGTCTGCATCGGGCCTCCTGAAGCCTGTCTTGCAAAGCGGGCCGCGTCATTATACAATCTGGGAAGTCCCCGTCAACGAGCAGCCTCCAGGCCATGGAAAGGGCAGCGAATGCCACTGATCACCGACGCGTCGCGGGCGCGCGAGGTCTTCGACGAGGCGCGGGAGCGGGGGGCCGCGCTGCTGAACCTGAACCCCGAGGGGCCCCGCGGCATCGAGGCCTGCCTGCGCGCCGCCAAGAGCTTCGGCGAGCGGGTCGGCGCCGACGACATCCCCTTCATCCTCTCGATCTGCGGGGTCTACGACCACCGCCCCCAGATCGCGCTCTACACCAGCCTCGGCGACCCGCTCCTGGGGTTCGCCGCGTGGGCCTCGCAGGTGAAGTTCTACGCCGACCCCGACGGCCCCTTCGGCAAGGTCCGGGTGATCACCCACCTCGACCACGGCCAGCCCGACGGCGACCGCGTGATCCTCGAGGAGCGGGTGGACTTCCTGGGCAGCGTGATGTTCGACGCTTCGGCGTTGCCGCTGGCCGAGAACATCCGGCGGACGGCGGCCTACGTGGAGCGGTTCGGCGGCCAGACGGTGGTCGAGGGCTGCGTCGACGAGATCTTCGAGTCGGGCACTGGCGAGCAGCGGAACCAGATCACGACGGTGGAGCAGGCGACCCGCTACGTGGGGGCGACGGGTGTGGACCTCATCGTGCCGAACCTGGGCACGGAGCACCGGGCGTCGGCGCGCGAGCTGCACTACCACGGCGACCGCGCGCGCGAGCTGAGCGCCGCGGTCGGCAAGATCCTGGTGCTCCACGGCACGTCGAGCCTGTCCCCTGAGGACTTCACGCACCTCAAGGACGACGGGATCATCAAGGTGAACCTGTGGACGGCGGTCGAGAAGGCCGGCGCACAGGCGGCGGTGCGCACGGCGCTCGAGGAGCTGGGCAACATCTACACCGAGGAGGAGCTGCGGGAGCTGGCCGACGCGGGCTTCGTCGGCGAGCGCTTCTTCGAGGACGACTACGTCCAGGACGTGGCGGACGGGCGGCTGTATCCGAAGCTCAGCCAGTTCGCGGAGTGCGCGCGGCGCGACGCCTGGGTGGAGGCCGCCCAGGAGCTCGTCGAGTCGTGCTTCGAGGGGCTGGGGTATGAAGCGTTTGGCCGATGATTGACGCCGAGCACACCCCCAAGCGCAAGCACAGGACGACCCGGTTCCTGCTCACCGGGCTGGCGACGCTCCTGCCCGTCGTGCTGACCGGCTACATCATCTTCGTGCTCTACCGATTCGTCGAGCAGAACGTCGGCCAGTGGCTTGCGAAGGCCATGGCCAGGGGACTCGAGCCGCTGTGGGCCGGTGCCACGTGGCGGCACGCCGTCGTGCGCGTGCCCGCCAACGTCCTGGCGGTGCTGCTCGTGATGGGGGTCGCCATCTCCGTAGGGGCCTTCGCCGGCAGCCTGATCGGGCGCCGGATCATCCGTGCCGGCGAGCGGCTCCTGCTCCGCGTGCCGTTCATCAAGGTCATCTACCCCTACGTCAAGCAGGTCACCGACTTCGTCCTGAGCGAGAAGAAGGTCACGTTCCGCAACGTCGTGGCCGTGCCGTACCCGCGCGACGGGGTCTACTCGATGGGGTTCGTCACGGGGAACGGGTGGCGGAGCATGAAGGAGGCGACGGGCGAGGACTACGTGCAGGTGTTCATCCCGAGCTCGCCGACGCCGGTGACGGGCTACGTGGCGTTCGTGCGGCGGTCGGAGCTGATCGTGCTGCCGATCACGGTGGACGAGGCGCTGCGGTTCAGCGTGTCGGGCGGCGTGATCGTGCCGCCGAAGGAGCTGCTGGCCGAGGGCAAGCCGGTGGGCGAGCTGACCGATGGGGACGTGGACTCGGACGCGCCCGCGTGGGCGCGCCCGGACTAGGACGGCCCGCCGCGCGCCCTTCGCGATGAGGGCATCCGGTCTCGGGTGCCCCTTTCTTCCCTCGCATCCTGCATCCGCCGAGGCCCCGGGTCGCGGCTCACGGCTGGGACGGGCTGCGGGCCAGCCTCTTGACGAGGTCGGCGTAGCGAGCGTCGTCGGGGGCGAGGTCGGCGGCCTGGCGTGCGGCGGCGAGGGCCTTGGCCCGGTCGCCGGCGGCCATCCAGGCGGTGGCGAGGGTGGCGCGGTATCGGGCGGAGTCGGGCTCCTGTCGAATGGCCTTCCTCGCGTTCGCGACGGCCTCGGCGGGGTTGCGGTGTG
Organism: uncultured bacterium; assembly: GCA_965603035.1. Lineage (GTDB taxonomy): Bacteria > Planctomycetota > PUPC01 > DSUN01 > DSUN01 > CAZDNN01. The sequence goes on along the minus strand of CBFDBL010000588.1, from coordinate 1,383 downwards.
GCGGCGGGGCCTTGGCGTAGAGGTAGGCGAGCTGGTCGTAGGCGTCGGGGTAGCCCGGGCGGAGCCGCAGGGCGGTGCGCAGCGCCTGCTCGGCCGCGGCGTAGCGGCCCTCGCGGAGGTAGAAGGCGGCCAGCGGCAGGTAGGCCTCGACGTCGCCGGGGTCCTCCGCCAGCCGCTGCCAGAAGGGCTGGGCGCCGGGGCCGCGCGGCTGCGGCAGCCGCGGGCGGATGCTCTGGAGCACCTTGTCGAAGAGGAGCTCCAGCAGCGGGTACTGCCGCTCCGGGCACACGCAGGTCACCGAGACGTGCCGCTCGGCCGCGGTCGGGAACACCACGAGCCGGAACCGCTGCGGCCCCGCTCGACTGCCCGCGCGGAACTGCATCTCGATCCCAGGGCTCTCGCCGACGGCCGTGTCGCAGGTCGCCACGAGCTTCGCACCCAGGGCGCGCAGGCCCGCGGCCTCGGACTCCGCCAGGCCGGCGAGGTCGCCGCTCTGGTCGCGCGGCAGCGCCAGGATGACGATCCGGGCCATCCCCCGACGCTCGAAGCTGTGGCGCCCGCGCGCCTGCTCCGGCGGCCGGTAGTCCCACCCCTTCGGCACGAAGAGCTCGAAGCCCGAGCCCTTCAGAACCCGCTGCTCCATCACGCTGCGCGCCACCAGCACCGTCGCGGGCGATGCGGCGAAGCGCACCGCGCTGGCCAGCGACCACACCGTCGCCACCACCGCGGCCGCCAGGGCGACCTGCACCGCCAGATCGGCCACGGCGCGCTCGCGCCGCGCCTGCACAGGCCGCAGCACGAGCGCCGCCAGCGCTCCGCCCGCGAAGCCGCCGGCGTGAGCCGCGTTGTCGATGAAGTCCACCCCCATCCCCAGCGCGACGTTCGCCGCCGTCACGACCGCCAGGTTGACCCACAAGCGCAGGCGCACCCGCGGGTGGAGGAACTGGCGGTGAACGACGGCGAAGACGACGACGGCGCCGAAGAGGCCGAACACGGCGCCCGAGGCGCCGACCGACGTGCCCGGCGTGGCTGCCAGCGAGAGGGCACTGCCCGCGGCGAGCGCCGCGACGTAGAGGATGAGGAAGCGCCGCGTGCCCCAGAGCCGCTCGACGATGGGGCCGAGCACCGCCAGCGCGTAGAGGTTGACGGCCAGGTGGACGAGGTGGGCGTGGAGGAAGCCGCAGCTCAGCAGCCGCCACCACTCGCCGGCGCCGACGACGAGCTGTCGGTCCTTCGCGCCGCAGGCGATCAGGGTCAGCTCGTCGATGGGGCGGACGAGGAGCCGGCGCGGCGACAGGTCGCCGTGGTAGACCCACGAGGCGGCGAAGGCGGCGGCGCAGACCGCGACGAGCACGAGGTGAGCGGGTGGCCTGCGGCCCGCCA
>CBFDBL010000587.1:0-4331 GCA_965603035.1 uncultured bacterium | reverse complement strand
TCGACGTCGGCCAATCGGCCTTTCTCCGCGCCCTCCGCGGCCTCTGCGGTGAAATCCCGCGTTCTCGTGCTAGGCGCCGTCGCCCCGGAGCGCGGCGCCGTAGTCGGCGAGGGGCGGGGGGCCGAAGTGGTCCCAGTAGGCGGCGTCGCACATCACGGCGTAGGAGGCGATCGAGGTCGCGCCCCGCGCCGCGTAGAAGGCGACGTCGCGGGCGATGAGCTCGCCCGTGGCGGGGATCTTCTGCGCGGGCCGCCGCCAGCCGCTGTGGCGCGAGGCGTCGAGCCAGTACTCGGTGACGTGGAAGCCCGCGCCGCCGGACCACGCGACGAGCGCGTCGAGCGCCGCCGCGTGCCGCCGGTTCACGGCGCAGCCCTCGTCGTCGAGCGCGTGGCGGTAGCAGCGGGCGATGGGCGCGAACTCCAGGAAGACTCCGTCGTCGGGCGCCACGCGCTCGGGCGGCGGCAGGGTGCCGCGGTAGGCGAGGTAGCTGACTCGTGCGCCGCGGTGGGCCTTGCGGAGGGCGCGCTGGAGGCGGTTGGCGTAGAGCAGTGCCTGGTCCGAGGCGCTCAGGGGCGCGCAGGCGGGGCAGTGGCACGCGCCGTCGGTCGCGTCGTCGGCGAAGAGCAGGTAGCGGCCCGTCGCGCTCGCGAGCGCGGTCGCCAGCACCTGCGCGCGGCCGTCCGCGTGCTCCCACGCCTCCTCGCACGCGAAGCAGAAGTTGGCGTCGGCCACCCGCTCGCCCCGCAGGTCCATGCGGAACCACTCCGGGTGCTCGTGGAAGGCGATCCTGGGCACGAGCCACGAGGCGGTGTGCATCTGGTACTCGATGCCGATGCCGTGCTCGCGGCACTGGTCGGCGAGGCGTCGGCCCGCGTCGCTGTGGCGGAACGTGATGAGCTGCTCGACGTCGGCGGGCAGCGTCGCGGCGTGGAGCATCAGCGAGTTGAGCCCCGCCTGCGCCATGGCAGGCACCCATCGCGTCTCCGTGAGGTCCTGGGGCGTCAGGATCACGGAGCGGTAGTCGATCGCGCTCATCGCGTCTCGCTCAGATCGCTGATGCCGGTGCCTTGGCGGCGCGCCTGGGCTGGCGGCTCACTTGGGCATGGGCCGCGCGGGCTGCACCTCGACGGGGGCCGGCCGCGCGACGGGCGCGGCGCGCACGCCGGCGAACATGAACAGCGGCATCATGAGCGTGCCGGCCTGGCCTTCGAGCTTGCCCGTCACGGTGACGGTGGCGCCCTCGGCCTGCACGCGGATGCTGTTCATGAGGTCCACCATGGGCTTGACGGCGGGCATCTGTGCCATGGCCTGCTGTGCGCCGGCCTTCGCCTTCTCGAGGCCCGCATTGAACTCGTCCACGGCCAGGCCGACGGCCTCGGCGTCCTTGCCACGTGCCACGATGGTCAATGCCATGGTGCCAGCGTCGGCGGCCTTGCTCGTGACGACGATCGTGTCGAAGGGGGCGAAGAGCGGCACCTGGCGGTAGTGGTCGGTCATGCGCACGGCGGCCCACGTCGGCGACGCCGTGTCCACGCCTTTGAGCAGGGCCTGCATCTGTGGGTCGAGCTGCGGCTTGTCGCTGTCGCGCCGCAGCGCGGCCACCAGCGCGCCGATCGGCTTCGGCACGTCCCTGTCCCCGGCCATGAGCACGAAGCGCCGCGTCGAGCACGGGACGAGCATCACCTCGCGCTCGGGGCTCAGGACGTCCACGCCCTCGACCTGGGTGGCCGTGCCGCCGCCGATCTGCTGGATCGTCGCCTTCGCGGCCGCGGGGTCGTAGACGCCCCGGCCGATGACGACCACGTAGCCCGCGTCGTCGCCGACGTCGCCGGTCACCCCGAGCGTGACGCCGTGGAGCCGCACGTTGCCGACGCGCTCGGCGGCCATGGTGAGCATCTGGGCGAGCTGCTCGACCATCTGGGCAGGGTCGCGGCCTGGCGGCAGGCGCGATGCGATGCCGTCGAGCGCGGCCGCGAAGTCGATGGGCCGGCCGCCCGGCATGGTCATCTGCGCCACGATGGCGCACTCGGCGGGCAGCAGGCACAGGTCCTTCCAGAGCTCCTCCTTGGTGGCCGCGGGCCGCTGGTAGGGCTTGCCCTCGATGGCGGCGATGGCCTGGCGCGCGTAGTCGGCGACGAAGGGCTCGGCCGCGGCGACGAGTGGCCGCAGTGCGGGCAGGGCCTGGGGCGCCTTGAGCTCGCCGAGCGCGCGGATGGCCATGAGCTTGCGCACGGCCTTTGCCTGTCCGCCTGCCGCGACGGCGCGCTGGAGCAGTTGGCGCGCGCGCATCTTGACCTCGGGGTCCTCGCTCTCGGCCGCCCGCTCGAGCGCGGGCACGGCGGCCGGCCCGGCGGCGCGCAGCTTCCTCATGGCCGCTTCGCGCAGCGCGAAATCGGCGGCGCCCAGGTCGCGCACCAGCTTCGACAGGTCGGCCGGCGGCGCCGTCGCCAGCTCCGCCGCCATCCGCTCCGCCGTCATCTCCACGCCTTTAGCCTTCCAGTAGGCTTCCGACGGCATGTAGTCCAGCAGGTCGTTCCCCCCGCCGCCGCTCGTCAGGAGCACCATCAGGAGCTCCATGAAGCCGAATGCCATCACGTCCATCTCCTCTCATCGTGCATGCCGTGTGTGGCGCGGCGGCCCGCGGGGTCATCGGAAGTCGCGCGTGGTCGCGAGGTGCCAGGTGGAGCCGCCGTCGCGGCTGGCGAGCATGGCGCGGAAGTTGTAGCGGTCGGGCAGGCTCTTGTAGGGCTCGGCGGTGCTCCAGTAGCTGTAGCTGAGGAAGAGTCGGCCGCGGCGGTCGAGCGCGAGCTTGTGGTAGAAGATGCTGTAGCCGGGCACGGGCGCGACGACCAGGGGCCTGGCGTCCTCCCAGAGGAAGCCCTTGCGCTTGCGCTGGTAGCTGAGTGCGGCGTAGTTGGCGCCGTCGTGGTAGGGGTCCACGCCCTGGCGCCACTGGCGGTATGCGACGTGGATGGTGTCGGCCTGGTCGATGACCATGGCGAGGTAGGTCTGCTTGGGCTTCTGGGAGCCGTCGGGCGCCTTCCAGCCGGTGCGGAGGATGGGCGTGGGGGCTTCCCAGCCGGCGTCCATGTCGTTGGGCTTGCGGCTGCGCAGGTAGTAGAAGGGCTCGCCGTGGGCGCCCGCGATGACGTGGAGGATGCCCTGGCTGTCGAGGCAGATGCCTGGGGTGTTGTGGCAGTCGTTGACCGGGGGGGCGTAGGCGAGCATGAGCTTCTCGCCGAGCTTGCCGGTCTTGTGGTCGTAGGTGGCGATGCAGGTAGGCGAGCCGCTGGCGTCCTTGTCGGTCAGGGTCAGGTGCTCGCGCTGGCCTCGGCGGTTGATCGACACGATGGCGTAGGGCTGGGGCTCCTCGCCGGGCACGTAGGTGACGTCGGCCCACACGATGTGGGTCCTGCCGTCGCGGGTCGCGGCGAACGAGGCGCCGCCCGAGTGCTGCGACATGCCGAAGCACCGCTCGCTCACCACCACCGGCTTGCCCAGCACGAGCCCGTCGCCCGTCTTGCGGGGGAACAGGACGCTGAGTCGCATGACGGAGGCCCACTGGGCCGGGTGGTCCTTGAGCTTCGTGAGGATGCCGATGGGCGGCGGGCCGGGGATCTGGTTGTGTCCGGTCCGGTGCTCCAGGGTCATCTCGCCGTCTGGCAGCTCGTAGGGGAGCCACGTCGTGCAGCGGTCTGGCGAGTAGAGCAGCAGGTTCTTCTCCTGCTGGCTGGCGAGGCGGATGCGCACGAGGGTGTAGGCATGGTCGTCGTCGTCGAAGACGATGCGCGACGTCCACCAGCCGCCGGCCTGGCGGGTGCCCGCGAGGTCGGGGTACTTCGCCTTCACCGACGCCAGGAGCGCGCGTTCCGACCACGCCGACCCGTCCAGGACGTGGACGAAGCGTGTCTCGTCCCGGCTCGCCGTGCGGCTGCGGATGTAGGGTCGGTTGGCGCGGTCGAAGCTCGGCACGTTGAGGGTGAACGACGGGTGCCATCCGAAGAGGGCCTGCTCGTGCTTCAGGGTGTCGAGCACGATGGGCGTCTGCCCGCGCCGCGGCGCCGGCGCGCAGCCGGCCGCCAGCAGGCCCAGGGCCAACAGCAGAGGAATCCTGCGGGCCATGACCATGTCCCTCCAATCTGCCTTGCCAGCCCGTTTGCCTCGGATGCCGTGCCGCGCGCCGCCCCGCAGGCGGGCCGGCTAGCGCGGCTCCCCCTCTCCCCACTCGACGGCGAGTCGCTCGCGCAGCGCCGCGATCGCCTCGTAGTGGGTGAGGTCGAAGTGCAGCGGCGTGATGGACACGTAGCCGTCGCGGAGCGCGCGGAGATCGC
>CBFDBL010000586.1:0-4338 GCA_965603035.1 uncultured bacterium | reverse complement strand
CCGAGGCCGCTCCCTCTCTGGCCCTCGGCGATCCTCTCGCTGGTGATGCGGGCAGCTTGTCCTCTGCCATCTGGCCGTCCGGGCCGCCGCCGAAGCCTTCGGCCGGCGTTGTGCGGAGGACACTTCGCCCGTCGGCACCAAGTGGTGCGGCTGGCAAGCGGCAAGGCCGCCTTCGCCTTCACTCCGGCTGCGGCTCAGTCGGTGTGTGAAGGAATCAACATGTCTGTGTGGCGTTCGATGGGGACACAGGCATGCGGATTCCGTCACAGCCTTACTGAGCCGTCGCCTTCGCCTCGCGGGGCCGCTGCGGCTCAGTCGGTCCGTGCAGGTTCCCCCCCAGCCCGCGGCCGGGGAGAGCGAGACGGCCTGGCCGGGGGGCGGCAGGCGGGCGGCTTCCGCCCAGCCAGCTTGGGGGAGGGGCCGCGGGGTCCCCAGGCAGGCTGGCGGCAGCGGAAGCAGAGGAGACGGGGGACGTGTGGCGTCTACGCCACAGCGGTCAGGCAAGAGCACGGGCGGGGGCGGGTCTACATGTTCTCGATGAAGGCGAGTGCGATCTTGTAGACGTACTTGAAGGCACCGAAGACGCCGAGGAGGATGACGACGATGGAGAGGCCGACGCTCCACTGGGCGGCCTTGTTGGAGAAGAAGCGCTTGGTGTAGAAGCTGAACTCGGAGATGCTCTCGAGCTCCTTGCCCATGATCTGGAGCTCGCCGAGTCGCTGGTTCATGGAGGTGTTGTTGATGCGCCAGTCGCCCTCGAACTTGCGGCGCTGCATGTCGGACATCTCGCGGGCGCCCTCGGCGTCTGGCACGTCGGTGACCATGGAGACGATGCTGGAGCCGGCGTCCACCTTCAGGTCGCAGCGCAGGGCCATGGCCTGGTAGGTGCGGGCGAAGTAGGTGGCCAGCTCGGCATACTCGCGCTCCTCCTTCGGCGAGGCCTGCCCCGGCTTGCTGATCTTGCGGTAGAGGGTGTAGACGCGCTTCCACCGCGCGAGCATCAGCTCGAGCTGCTCGATCTTGAACTCGAGTTCTTCGTCGATCACGGCACGCTCCTGTGCGGTTTGCCGCCACTATACCCCCGGGGCGGCGGCGGTGTCAAGTGCAATTCGCCGACATGTCTCGGCGCGCCAAGGGCTTGGGGACGCGCCGTCAGCGGCCCAGCGTCACGATGATGTCGTAGATCGTGTGGGTGTAGACCACGATGCCCAGCCCCCGGTGGATGTAGATCGTCGCGAAGGCCATCCCCATCCAGAACCGGTACACCAGCAGCTCGAGCCGCAGCGGGTCCCCGTACGGCCCGACGTGGTGGCACGCCGAGAAGACCAGCGACGAGACCACCGCGCTCGCCACCGCCGCCGCACGCGCCGTCATCCCCGTCCACTTGCGCAGAGCCCAGCACAGCCCGCCGAAGAGCGCCGCGCGGAACAGCAGCTCCTCGTAGACCCCCGCCCCGATCGACAGCACGAGCTCGTGGACCAGCGACCCGCCGGCCGCGCCCGCCACGCTCATGGCCAGCATGCGGCGCGTGATGAACGAGCACAGCAGCCCCAGCGCCGACGCGTAGACGATGCTCTCGACCAGCATCACCCCGAGCAGCTCGACGTCGATGCGGAACCGCTCGGCCCGCGCCATGGCCGCGACCACCAGGATCGCCACGATCCCAGCAAAGAGCACAGGCTCCGCCCACCCGAAGACGTGGAGCACCGTGCGGATGAGGCCGTGGGCCCAGTTGATCACCCCCGACCGCAGGACGACCACGCCCACCTCGTAGGCCACGAGCAGCGGGACGATGAAGAGGAACCCCGTGGCGAAGTCGCGCGACTCGCGCAGGTAGCGCAGCGTGAGCGGGAGTGGCGGCGGGGGCGGCTTGGCGCGCGCTCGTCTAGCCTTTGCCATCGCAGGCCGAGGGTGCGGGGACACAGGGGGAGGGGGACCGCGCCGACGGCGCCTCGCCATCGACGACCGCGAGTATACCGCGCGCGGTGCCCGCTGTCAATGTCGGCTCCGCGGCTCTGCGACCTGCTTGCATGCAGTGGCGTTTCTGCTATGCTTGTGGCGCCTGCCGGGTCGTGGCTGCCAGGGGCTTTGTTCCGCGAAGAGGCGCCCATGAAGATTGCTATCGACGCCTCCTCGTGTGCGATGCCTCAGAGCACCGGCGTGGGCCGCTACATCCGGTGCCTGATCCGAGCCCTCGCCGCCCTCGACCACGAGAATCACTACGTCCTGTGCTACAGGCTCTCGAAGCTCACCCGGCGCCGCCACTTCCTCAAGCTCCAGGCCCGCAACTTCGCGACGCGGCTCTTCCACGAGCCGCTGACCCGCCTCCTGTGGCGCCGCCTCGACGTCTTCCACGGCCCCGACGCGCGCCTGCCCCGCACCCGATCCGTGCCCATGGTCGCCACGCTGCTCGACGTCTTCGCCTCGGTGAGCGACGCGTACGCCGACGAGCGGTTCCGCGCCCTCAAGATGCGCCGCTACCAGGACATCGCGGAGCGGGCCGCGCGGGTGATCGCCATCTCCGAGAACACCCGGCGCGAGTTCCTCCAGTACCACCCCGCCGCCGCCGACAAGGTCCGCGTCGTCCCGCTCGGCGTCTCCCCGGCGTTCCACCCCCACTCGCCCGACGAGGAGGCGGCCGTGGCCGCAAGGCACGGCATCCACGGCGACTACCTCCTCTACGTCGGAGCCCTCGCCACCCGCAAGAACATCCGCCGCCTCATCACCGCGTTCGGCCAGGTGGCCCGGTCGCGCGACCTCGTGTTCGTGCTGGCGGGGCGGCCGGGCTACGGCTTCGAGGCCGAAGCGGCCGTCATCGAAAAGCTGGGCCTCGAGGACAGGGTGCGCCTCCTTGGCTACGTCACCGATGCCGACCTGCCCGCGCTCTACTCAGGCGCCAGGCTGCTCCTGTTCGCCACGCTCCACGAGGGATTCGGCCTCCCGTTGCTCGAGGCCATGGGCAGCGGCACGCCCTGCGTCACCTCCAACGTCACGAGCCTGCCCGAGGTCGCCGGCGACGCGGCTCTCATGGTCGATCCCCACGACACCGCTGCCATGGCCGACGCCGTCCTCTCCCTGCTCGGCGACGACGCCCTCTACGCCGACCTGCGCCAGCGCGGCCTCGACCGGGCCCGCCTCTTCACCTGGGAGCGCACCGCCCGCGAGACCCTCGCCGTCTACCGCGAGGTCTGCGGCAGCGCCTGACCCCCCAGCCTCAGCGCGGCGGGAGGGTGGGCAGCGACAGGTCCGGCCTTCGCGAGAAGTCGGGCCGCTCGGGCGGATGGTCGGCGAGCTGCTCGAGGATGAGCGCGATGGCGGCGTCGAGCTGGGTGTCGCGGCCCGCCGCGTAGTCCTGGGGCGTGATGTCCACCTCGACGTCGGGGTCGGTCCCGTAGTTCTCGACCCCCCAGCCGACGTCGCTGAACCAGAAGCTGTACTCCGGCTGGGTGGTGATGCCGCCGTCCACGAACCGGCTGCGCGGCGAGATGCCGATCACCCCGCCCCAGGTGCGCTTGCCGACGAGGGTGCCCAGCTTCATGAGCTTGAAGCAGTGGCTGAAGATGTCGCCGTCGGAGCCCGCGGCCTCGTTGGTCACCGCCACGATGGGGCCGAGCACCGAGTAGGCGGGATAGGGGTCGGGCGGCCCCCACCGCGGAATGTCGTAGCCGACCCGCCGCCGGGCCAGCTTCTCGAGCAGGAGCTGGGAGACGTGGCCGCCGCCGTTGTAGCGCACGTCCACGACCAGCCCGTCGCGGTCGAACTCGGCGAGGTAGAGCCGGTGGAACTCGGCGAAGCCGCGGGGCCCCATGTCCGGGATGTGGACATAGCCCACGCGGTCCTGGGTCTCGCGGTGGACCCGCTGGCGGTTCGTCTCGACCCATTCGCGGTAGCGGGCGGGCTCCTCGCTGGTGAGGGCCTGGACGCAGACGGTGCGGGTCTTGCCCTTGCGGGCCACGGTGAGCAGGACGTGGGTGCCGGCGCGGTGGACGAGCAGGCGGTCGGGCGGCAGGCCGCGTGCCAGGGCCTGGCCGTCCACGGTCTCGAGCACCTCGCCGGGCTCCACCCCGATGCCGGGCGCGGCGAGCGGCGAGTCGGCCTCGGGCCTCCAGGAATCGCCGTGGACGACGTGGGTCACCCGGTAGCCCCGGGCGCGGCCGTCGTACCGCAGGTCCGCGGCCAGGTGGCCGAGGCCGTAGTTCGGCTTGGGCCGGTAGTCCCCGCCCATCTCGTAGGCGTGCGACGTGCCCAGCTCGCCCTGCATCTCCCACATCAGGTCGCTGAACTCCGAGCGAGTCCCCACCCGCTCCAGCACGGGCTGGTAGCGCTCGTAGACCGCCT
>CBFDBL010000585.1:0-4348 GCA_965603035.1 uncultured bacterium | reverse complement strand
GGGGATCCACGAGGTCGTCGCCAGGCACCCCGAGGTGAGCATCGCCCAGACCATCTCCGACATGTTCCAGGTCAGCACGGCCAAGGAGAAGATCCAGAGCGCCCTGGCCGCGCGCGGCGAGGCGATCGACGGCATCATCACCACGGGCTACAACCCCACCATCGCCGCCGCCGCCATCCTCACCGAGTGGCACAAGGACCCCAGCCACAAGCGCATCCGCTTCATCGGCATCGACACAGGGCCGACCGTGCTCCAGGCCATCCGCGAGGGGCACATCGACGCGACCGTCGCACAGAACCCCTTCGGCCACGGCTACATCAGCACGACGCTCCTGAAGCTCATGCTCGACGGCTGGACCCCGAGGCAGGACTACCAGTTCGTCAACGCCGGCATCGTCATCGTCACGAAGGACAACCTCGACTCCTACGCCGACGAGGTCCGCAAGATGACGGACCGCATCCTCGACGACGTGAGATCGAAGTACCTGGAGCCGCCCGCGAGCTAGCGGGCCCGCCTGCGCGCCATGCTCGAGCTCAAGCACATCAGCAAGTCGTTCCCAGGCGTCCGCGCGCTCGACGACGTGAGCGTGACCTTCCGCCCCGGCGCCATCCACGCGCTCGTCGGCGAGAACGGCGCCGGCAAGAGCACCCTCATGAAGATCGTCACCGGCATCTACCAGCCCGATGCCGGCCAGATCCGGCTCGACGGCGAGCCCATCCGCTTCCGCAGCTACCGCGAGAGCCGGCAGCGGGGCATCGACATCGTGCACCAGGAGATCCAGGTCGTCCCCGAGAACACCGTGGCCGAGGCGATCCTGCTCGGCAGCCTGCCGACGCGGGGGCGGACGGGCCTGGTGGACTGGCGCGCGGCGAACGCGCGCGCGGCGCGTCTGATGGCCATGGTCGGCCTCGACGTGCCGCCGACGACCCTGATGCGGGGCTTGAGCCCGGCGCAGAAGCGCCTGACCCAGATCGCGCGCGCCCTCGCCGCCGAGGCGACCGTCATCCTGCTCGACGAGCCGACGAGCACTCTCACCGAGCACGAGACGGCCACCCTGTTCGGCATCCTGCGCGACCTGAAGCGGCGCGGGGTGACCCTCGTCTTCGTGTCGCACAAGTTCGAGGAGGTCTTCGCCCTCTGCGACACGGTCACCGTGCTGCGCGACGGCCAGCACGTGCGGACCCGGCCGACCCGCGGGCTGAGCCGCGGGGAGCTGGTGCGCCTGATGATCGGCCGCGAGACCTCCGCCGACCACCTGGGGCGGTTGCACGCCGACCGCGGCCGGGAGGTGCTGCGCGTCGAGGGCGTGACGCGGCAGGACAGGGTCGCGGGCGCCTCGTTCCGCCTGTACGAGGGCGAGATCCTCGGCTTCTACGGCCTCGTGGGCGCGGGCCGCACCGAGCTGGCGCGCGTGCTCATCGGCGAGGAGCCGATGGACAGCGGCCGCGTGTTCGTCCGCGGCGTGCGGGCACACATCGGCTCGGTGGCCGACAGCCTCTACCGCTACCGCATGGGCTACGTGACCGAGAACCGCAAGGAGGAGGGCCTGCTGCTCGCCGAGCCCGTGCGCGCCAATCTCACGATCACGGTCTGGCATCGCATGGTGCACTGGCTGACCCGCTGGATCCGCCGGCGCGACGAGGACGCCACGGCCCGCCGCCTGGTGCAGGCCCTGTCGATCCGCACCCCCGGCCTCGCCCAGATCACCGAGAACCTCAGCGGCGGCAACCAGCAGAAGGTGAGCCTGGCGAAGTGGCTGGCGGCCGACTGCGACATCCTGATCGTCGACGAGCCGACCATCGGCGTGGACGTGGGCGCCAAGGAGCAGATCCACCGTCTCATCCGCGACCTGGCCGAGCGCGACCGCAAGGCCGTCATCCTCATCTCGTCGGACATGCCCGAGATCGTCAGGCTCGCCAACCGCATCCTGGTGTTCCGAGGCCGACGCATCGTGGGCGAGGTGGACGACGTGGACAACCCGGCGCGCAGCTACGACGACATCGCCATGGCCATCGGCGAGCACCTTCAGTGAGCCGTCAGGAGCTACCCCGTGGGCGAGCCCGCCACGCCTGAGCCGGCAGCGACGCTGGACAAGCGGGTCCTGGTCCCGGGGCGGACCGTGGGCCTGCTCATGGCCGCGACGCTCCTGTTCGGGGTCATCGCCGTCCTGTCGGGCACGTTCCTGACCTCGTACACCCTGTTCGTGGTCTCGCGCCAGGTGGCGTTCTTCGTGCTGATCGCGCTGGCGCAGGCCGTGTGCCTGGTGGTGGGCGGGATGAACCTGTCGGTCGGCGCCATCGGGAGCATCGCCACGGTGGCGCTGGGGCTGTGCCTCGACGATTGGGGTCTGCCGACGGCCGTCGCCGTGCCCGTCGCGCTCGCCGTCGGGCTGGCCGCCGGCCTGGCGAACGGACTCCTGATCGTCAAGCTGCGGATCAACTCCTTCATCGTCACGCTGTCCATGATGTTCATCTACATGGGGCTGCGCTCCGGCGTCTCGGGCGGCGAGCCCTACGCCGTGGCGGAGTCCTTCACGCGCGTCGGCCAGGGGGGCTTGCTGGGAGTCCCCTACGTGTTTCTCATCATGCTGGTGGTGCTGGGCGGTGTGAGCTACCTGTACCGCAACACGGTGTTCGGCCGGCGCATGCTGGCCACGGGCGGGAACCTGGATGCGGCGCGGCTGTCGGGGATCCGCACGGACCGCATGATCGTCGGGGCCAACGCCCTGTCGGGCCTCTTCGCCGCGCTCACGGCCGTGCTGTGGGCCTCCGAGCTCGGCTCGGCCGCGCCCGAGACGGGCGACGCCTGGCTCATCGTGTCGTTCGCCGTCGCCATCATCGGCGGCACGGCGCTCAGCGGCGGCGCCATCTCGGCTCTCGGCATCCTCATGGGCGGCATCATCTACACCCTCATCCGCCACGGCCTGATCGAGATGAAGGCCAATCCCTACTTCATGAACGTCTACCTCGGCTTCCTCATCCTGCTCGCGATCGCCGTCGACCAGCTCCGCGAGCTCTACGCCCATCGCGCGGCCCGCGCGCGCCACCGTGGCCCTGCAAGTGAAGGAGCAGACGTATGAGCAGTCGGGACTCACGGCTCACGCGAAGGCAGTTCGTCGCTCGGAGCGTCTCGGGCGCGGCGTTGCTGTGCGTCGTGCCGCGGCACGTGCTGGGCGGCCAGGGGCGGCGGCCGCCGAGCGACACGATCGACATGGCCGGCATCGGGGCCGGCGGACAGGGCGGGCGCGACCTGCGCAACTTCACAGGCGAGAACGTGGTGGCCCTGTGCGACGTGGACCAGCGCCGCCTGCCCGAGTCGGCCAAGCGGTTCCCCAAGGCGAAGCACTTCCGCGACTTCCGCTCGATGCTCGACCAGCTCGACAAGGGGATCGACGCGGTGGTCGTCGGCACGCCCGACCACACCCACGCCGTCGCCGCGATGGACGTCCTCCGCCGCGGCAAGCACCTGTACTGCGAGAAGCCGCTGGCCCACTCGATCCACGAGGTGCGTCAGCTCATGGCCGCGGCACGCAAGCACAAGGCGATCACCCAGCTCGGCAACCAGGGCCACTCGTCCGAGCACATCCGCGTGCTGTGCGAGTGGGTCTCGGACGGCGCCATCGGCGAGGTCGGCCTGGTCCATGCCGCCTGCTCGAGGCCCCAGAGCGACGGGCGCTACTTCGCCATGGCGAAGCTGCCCCTCCTCGAGGAGAGGCCCGAGGTCCCCAGCGAGCTCGACTGGGACCTGTGGCTCGGCCCGGCGAAGCCCCGCCCCTACCACCCCATGTACCTGCCGCGGCTGTGGCGCGGCTGGATGCCCTTCGGCAGCGGCATCATCGGCGACTGGATCTGCCACGTCGTGGACCCTGCCTTCTGGGCACTCGGCCTCGGCGCACCCAGCTCGATCCAGGCCGAGGTGGACGGCTACGACCCCCGCCGCCACGCCGACGTCTACCCCCCGGGCAGCCAGATCACCTTCACGTTCCCGCCCAAGGGCCAGCGCGGGCCGGTGACGCTCGTGTGGCACGACGGGAACCGGAAGCTGCCGCGTCCCGACGACCTCGACAAGGGCCGCCGCGTGCCCGGCACCGGCGCCATCCTGATCGGCACGAAGGGCAAGATCATGCACGGCTCGCACGGGGCCGGCGGCTGCCGCATCGTGCCCGAGGCCAGGATGAAGGCCATTGGCAAGCCCAAGCGCAGGATCCCGCGCGTCAAGGGCCACCACAACGACTGGGCCACCGCCATCCGCGAGGGGCGCCAGGCCGGCTCGCCCTTCGACTACGGCGGGCCGCTCACCGAGCTCGGCCTGCTCGGCGCCATCGCCATCCGCTTCCCTGGCCACAAGC
>CBFDBL010000584.1:0-4372 GCA_965603035.1 uncultured bacterium | reverse complement strand
CGAGCTTGAGGTCGTATCGTTCCACGAGGTCGAGAAACTGGCGAATCTGGTACGGCTTCGCTTCCCCATGGACATCCTGCATGTTGAGTTGCTCCGGGATCCCCGCATGCACGAAGATGTGGTGGCTCCCCCGCACCCGCGCCAACCGGAAGCCAAACCCTTCCACAAGCCTCATCATGTCGCGGAAGGCGACGTTTTTCAAGCTCCTGTCAAGCAGCCTGCCGAGCAGCTTGCGACGGTTCATTGTTTGTTCTCGGCCCCCGAAGTGCCTCCTGCCGACTGCCTACTTCTTCTTGAGCGCGGCCTCGAGGGCGTCGGCGACGGTGCGGAGGGCCTTGATGCGGGCGTAGAGCTTGTCCTTGGCCTCGAGGATGGTCCAGGGTGCGTAGGTGGTGGAGGTCTTGGTGAGCATGTCGACGATGCAGCGCTTGTATTGGGGCCACTTCTTGCGGTTGCGCCAGTCCTCGTCGGTGATCTTCCACTGCTTGTGGGGCGTGTTCTCGCGGGCCTTGAAGCGGCGGAGCTGCTCGCGCTGGTCGATGTGGAGCCAGAACTTGACGACGACGGTGCCGAAGTCGGTGAGCTGTCGCTCGAACTCGTTGATCTCGCGGAAGGCCCTGCGCCACTCGTCGGCGGTGCAGAAGCCCTCGACGCGCTCGACGAGGACGCGGCCGTACCAGGTGCGGTCGAAGATCGTGATGTGCCCGGCCTTGGGCGCGCGGTGCCAGAATCGCCAGAGGTAGTGGTGGGCCAGCTCCTCCTTGGTGGGCGCGGCGATGGGCACCACCTCGTAGCCGCGCGGGTCGAGGCCGCGGGTCAGCCGCCGGATGTTCCCGCCCTTGCCGCCCGCGTCGGCGCCCTCGTAGCAGATGACGGCGGGGATGCGGGCGATGTAGAGCTCGTGCTCGAGGCGGAACAGGCGCTCCTGGTAGTCCTCGAGCTGCTTGTCGTAGTCCTTGCGCTCGAGCGCGAGGCCGAGGTCGAGGCGATCGAGGATGGTCTTGCGGCGGGTCGGCGAGGTCTTGGGCCGCGGCATCGGCTTCGGCTTGGGCTTGGGCCGGGCCTTGCGGCGGTCGAGCTCGGCCTGGACGGCCTGGACGAGGGTCTCGAAGACCTTGACCCGCGCGAAGCGACCCTGGACGGCCTCGACGATCGTCCACGGAGCGAAGGCGGTGGACGTGCGCTGGAGCATCTCCTCGACCACGCCGAGCCACTTCCTGTAGCCCCTGTGCTGCGCCCACTCCTCCTTGCCCACGGTCCAGGCCGTGGCGGGATTGCCCTCGAGCCGTCGGAACCGCTTCTTCTGGGTCTTCCTGTCGATGTGGAGCCAGAACTTCACGATGACGGCACCGTTGTCGGCGAGCTGGCGCTCGAACTCCTGGATGTCCTCGTAGGCCTGGGTCCACCCCGCTTTGTCCACCAGCCGCTCCATGCGCGCGATGAGCACGCGGCCGTACCACGAGCGGTCGAAGACGGCGAAGATCCCGCCCGGCGGCAGCTTGCCCCAGAAGCGCCACATCCACGGGTGCAGCCGCTCGTTCGCGTCGGGCGCGTTGACGGGGTGGACCTTGAAGCCGCGGGGGTCGAGCGCCTGGGTCAGGCGATTGATCAGCGTGCCCTTGCCCGCCGCGTCCCAGCCCTCGAAGACCACGATGACGGGCACGCCGGCGCCGAGCGCCGCGCGCTGCACCTCGCCCAGGCGGATCTCCAGGTCGGGGAACACCTCCTTGTAGACGTCCTTCCCGACGCGCTTGGACAGGTCCACCAGCTCGAGCATGAAAGGTCTCCTCCGAGGTCATCGCGTCCGAGCAACCGCGCGGCTATGCTACCCCTGCCCGTGGCGCAGGTCAAGCCTGCCCTGGCGCAAGGCGCACGCCGGGCACGCTCGACCAGAGTCTTACACCTTTCTTACAGCCGCGCCGTGGCCGGCAGTGGTAGAATGCGGGGCGGAAGGAGAAGGGGATGAAGGGAGCCGTCGCAGGCATCGTCGTTGCGGGCCTGGCCATCTGCCTGGCGGCAGGCCGGTGCGGAGGAGGGGAACCCGCCGCGGCCGACGCGGCGTTCCTGACGACGCTGTGGGACGGGCTCACGGTGGAGAGGGCGCGCCGCTTCCACGCGGTCTACAAGAAGATCGACTGGGCTGCACTGGCGCGGGAGGTCGCGAAGGCGCCCGACGCCGAGCAGCGGGCGCGTCGCGAGCAGCTCGTGGCCCTGTGGCAGGCGCTCGCGAGGCTGCACGACTTCGGGCAGATGTGCGCGGCCCCGAACGTGTTCGAGTCGAACGTGCTTCTGCTGCTGAAGGGTGATGAGGCGTCGCTGCGCAGGGTCCGGAAGACGCTGAAGCGATCCGGTGATCCCCTTGGCCAGGGCTTCGACCCGGTGCCGTTCCGCCGCTACCTGGCGACGGAGCCGCTGCCGCCCTGGGCGGTCAGCCTCCGCATCGTCGCCGCGGCGGTACTCGCCGGCGAGGGCGACCGCGAGGGGATGCGGCGGTTGGTGGAGACATTCCGCGCGTGCCTGCCCAGGGAGGCTGGGGGACGGGGCCTCCAAGCCCGCGGTCTGTGGATGGCCGTGGTCGGCGCGCACACCGAGGCCGCGCTCCCGTTGTGGGCCGAGGTGCTCAGGGATGAGCAGGAAGCCGTGCGCACGTGGGCCGTGCAGAACGTTGCCCGTGTGCAATCCGGGCGGGCCGAGGCGCTGCTCATCGAGCGCCTGGGCGACCGCGCCTATGCCGTGCGGCGCGAGGCCGCCCTCAAGCTGATGGCGAGGGGGCGCAGGGAGAGCATCCCTGTGCTCCAGGAGATCCTTCAGCGCGAGCTGAAGGCCGATCTTCGCGTGGCCCTGGAGATGGCACCCATCTGCTGCGCGCTCGAGCGGTGGGGCGTCGGCGACGTGCCCTGGCCGGAGCTCGAGGGCCTCCTGAGCGACCGCGCCAGGCGGGGTGATGGCACTCACTGGAAGGCCATCACCCTCGCCGGTCACTGCCTGTCGGCCGGCCGCACCGACGTCGCCGTGCCCTTCCTGAAGCAGTCGCTCGCGGCTAGCCACCAGCAGGTCGCCCTCCGCGCGGCGCACACGCTGTTGAGCCATGGCAGCCGCCTGGGGATCGGGCGGGTGGCACAGCACATCGCCACGGCCATCAAGCAGTGGGACGAGGCCTACAACGACCTGGTGGCGCTGGCCGCGTTCCTTGCCCACGGCCGTGCGACGGCGGAGGATCGGGCGGCGGTCCTGGCCGTCGCTCGCCAGGCCTGGGCGCGGCGGGAGGAGCTCTTTGGGGCGTACGCCTATCGCGCCGTCGAGGCGCTCGGCCAGATGGGCATGCTCCTGCGCGTCGCCGAGGGGGAGGATGGCCTGAAGCTCAGCACGGTTATCGACATCCCCCACGAGGCGGCGGGTCACCGCAAGCGCATCCCGCTCGTCACGCTGGTCAAGGCGCGGCTCGCCTCGGTCACGGCGTCGGCGAAGCAGCAGGGGCTCGCGCTTCCGCCCGAGTTCCTCGCCCGCTGCCGGCAGACGGAGTTGGCCGCGCTCGAGGCGCTCACCCAGTCGGACAACGCCGAGCTGGCGCGCGAGGCGACGCAGGCACTGACGACCCTCAAGCAGCCGGTGGAGGACTGAGCGATGGCGTGGGCACGGGTGTGCGCGGTTGCTGGCCTGCTCTCGGTCGCGACGTGGCTGTCTGCCGGGGAGATGACCGCGGAGCTGGCGCGGGAGCTGTTCGTCAAGGTCGAGACCCTCGCCCGAGCGACCGAGAAGGAGCAGGCCGCTGCCGTGCCCTGGCTCTATCGCGATGCCTTCCCCCAACTGGACAGGTCGCGCTGCTCGCTGGCCCTCTCTGACTTCGCCTTCCTCAAGGATGCGGAGAAGCGGACGCCCGAGCAGCAGGCGGACCGGGTCCTCGCCGACAAGCGAGCGGGCTGGCCGTGGCTCGTCGAGCAGGCCCGGGAGCGTGCCGGCGGGCTCCTGCGCCAGCACCGCGCCGCCGTGAGGGCGCTGCTCGAGGCGGATCTTAAGAGCCGCGACGCTGCCGCGAAGGGCAGGGCTTTGCGCGCCGTCCGCGCCGTCCCCGACCGCGAGGTCTTCGACCTCGTCCTCGCCATCTTCCAGGGCGGTGGCGAGATGTCGGGCCGCGCGGCGTACGCCCTGCGCGACCTCGCCGACCCCCGCGCGATCCCACACCTGGTCGCGGCCGACCCCAAGCGGCCGGCCCAGCACTTCGAGCTGCTGCGGAACCTCCAGAGCGGCCGCTCCGCCCACCCCTCGCTCGTCGCCCTGCTGTCCGCGAAGGACGCCACGACCCGATGGCAGGCCGCCTACGCGCTCGCAGGGTCGGGCGACCCGGCGCTCATCCCGCACGTCAACCGGCTCG
>CBFDBL010000583.1:0-4377 GCA_965603035.1 uncultured bacterium | reverse complement strand
CGGTCCGCCTGAAGGCGGGACTACGAACCCCGCCTGAAGGCGGAACTACATGCGAAGGCCCCCGCCTCTGACGCTCTCCGCGTCATCCGTGGGTCCCTCGTACTTGTGCCCTTTCGCGTCGTTTCGCGTGCCCTCGGCTTCGCTCGGGCCAGGGCCTCGCGGGCCTCCCAGTGCCCCGCGGTCGGCTCGGCGGGAGCCTCGCCCTCCCATCTGCGCAATCTGCGCCATCTGCGGACCACGCTCTTCTCGCTCTTCGCCGCCTTCACTTCTCTGCGGCCTGCTGGCTCTATCCGCGTTCATCCGCGTTCATCTGCGGTTCCTTTCCCGCTCGGATACGATTGCGCCACGCGCGCGGCGGGAGGCCGTGGGCGGCGCGGAAAGCGCGGGTGAGGTGGCGGCGGGTGCGGTAGCCGGCGGCACGGGCGACGGCGGCGATGGCGAGGTCGGTGGTGCGGAGGAGGCTCTCGGCGCGGCGGAGGCGGGCGGCGGCGAGCTCGGCGATGAGGGTGCGAGGGTGGGCGGCGGCGACGCGGTCCTGAAGGTGGCGGAGGGGGACGCCGAAAGCGCCGGCGATGTCGCCGACGCGGATGGGCTGGGCGCAGTGCTCGGCGATCCAGGCGAGGGCGGCGACGACGAGGGGGTCGCCATCGGGGTCGCCGCGCGTGGAGCGTCGCTCGACGATGCCGAGGGGCCAGACTCGGCGGGCTCGCGGCGGCCAGGGGGCGCCGTTGATGAGGCGGGCGAGCAGGTCGAGGGCGCGGCGGGCGATCTCGTGCCAGTTGTGCTCGATGCTGGTGAGGGCGACGGGCGGGGCGTCGCAGAAGAGGGGGTCGTCGCCGACGCCGACGATGCCGAGGTCGAGGGGGACGCGCAGGCCCTTGTCGTGGCAGACGTCGGCGAGGATGCGCGCGACGAGGTCGCTGGCGGCGAGGACGCCGACGGGCGGGCGCAGGGTGTCGAGCCAGGCGTCGAGGTGGTCGGCGCAGGCGGCCCAGCCGCGGGGGTTGACCTTGGGGTCCTGGCGGACGCGCCAGACGGTGCAGGGGCGGTGTGTCTTGGCGAGCTCGTGGCGGAAGCCGTGCATCTGGAGGGTCGAGGGCGGGTCGACCAGAGGGCCGAGGTAGGCGAAGCGGGCGTAGCCGGCGGCGATGAGATGGCGCGCGGCCATCCTGCCGGCCTGCGCGTCGTCGGGCAGGACGCGGGGCATGCGCGTGTGGTACGCGCCGCGGCCGACGGCGACGATCGGGACGGGGCCGCCGACGTGGCGCGCGGCCATGACGACCTGCGAGACGGCGATGACGCCGTCGTAGAGGCCCGCGGCGCGGGTGACCGCGAGCGGATCGAGGCTGCACTGCCAGCCGGGGCGCTCGTGGACCTGCTGCGCGATGGCGAACGCGAGCGCGCGCCGGCCGTGGTCGAGCCGGTCGGGGGCGACCATGAGAGCGATCTGTCGCCGCGGCGGCCTGCCCCGTTTTCGCCCTCTGGGGACCCTAAGCGCAGCCATGCCAACAGGATAGCACGGAAATGTCGGAAAGGGAAGACTATTCTCCGCGAAATGCACCCTTCTGACGAGGCCGTGCCAAAGGACGGCAAGTGCCTGCCGCTCCTGGAGATAGCCCCCCCCGCGCGGCACGTGCGCGGCGCGGGCCAAGGGCTCGGGCGCGGCCGCGCCGAGCTGCCGGACGCCCGGCGCGCGGGCGGCGCCGGGCCGCGCCGCGGCAGCGGGATGGGACTCGTCTGTTGACGAAACGCTTGACTATGGTGGGGCGAGGCGTTAGACTACCATAGACTTAGGACTCCCCCCCTCGCCAGGGATGGCGTATGCGCACCTGGTACGACAAGTGGCGCGATCTGGTCAGCTCGGCGATCTTCTATGCCGGGGTGGCGGGAGCGTGTGCGGCGCTGGTGCACTTCGGCTCGACCTACGGGCTGCACAAGGTCGACGAGCAGTTCCGGGCGATGGAGCCGAAGCTGGTGCGCGGTCACTACATGCGGATCAACCGGCGGGTGCGTCGGCCCGAGCAGCTCCACTACGGCAACATCATCATGTACCGGCGGCCGATGTGGAAGCGTGCGGGCTACGACCACGAGTTTGGGCGCGTGGTGGGCAAGCCTGGCGACGTGATGGAGATGCGCGACTACCGCCTGTGGCGCGCGGAGCGGCGCGGGGACAAGCTGGCGCCGCTGGAGAAGGTGAGCGAGCCCTACCTGAGCCCGCGCCACCGCCCGAAGCCCTTCAGCCCGTTCGTGGTGCCGCGCAACTGCGTGCTCGTGATGTTCGACGACCGGGGCCGGCGTGAGCCGCTCCGCAACCTCATCATCCCCGCGCGGTCGATCCGCGGCAGGGTCATCGGCTACTGAGCCCCGCGAGGAGCCACCCGGGTGCTGCGCGCCGTCATCCAGACCATCGTCGAGCTCACCCTGACGCTGGTGCTCGCGTTCATCGGCCTCGTCACGCTCGTGGGCACCCTGGACGAGTACCGCTCGGGCAAGGCCTTCAACAAGGCGATGGACAGCTACTCGGCCGGCGCGAAGGACGAGGTGCTCGACCACCTGCGCAAGGCGACCACGGCCAAGGCCGACTACGCGGCACCCCAGGAGCTGCTCGGCAAGCTCTACATCGACCAGGCCGACGAGGACGCGGACCCGCGGAAGTACGCCGACGCCAGGAAGCTCTTCGCCGAGCTGCGCAAGGAACAAGAGGCGGCGGACGGCCGCGCGGCGCTGCCAGTGCTCATCGGCCTCGCCATCGCCGAGCTCGAGGCCACGCGGGCGCGCAACCCCGGCGAGGAGGAGCTGCGCCTCGCCGTCACCGAGGCGCGGATCGCGCTCGACAAGGCGCTCGACGTCTACCCCGACTCCGGCGACCTCCACGTCAACCTCGCCACCATCGCCCTGCTCGCCAACAACGCGCCACTCGCCAAGCGCCACCTCGCCAAGGTCCGCCAGACCGGCAACATCAGCGTCGACGCCCTGCCCTTCCTCTACAACCTCAGCGGCCTCGCCGCGCTGGAGGAAGGCGACTTCCCAAAGGCCGTCGCCGAGTTCGAAAAAACCGAGGAGTTCAAGCAAGGCTGGACCGTCCCGCGCTTCAACCTCGCCGCGGCCTACGCACAAAGCCTCTTCCGAGGCGGCCTCGACGACCGCACCGCCGAGCACTACGCCCGCTCCATCGCCGAGCTCGCCGGGCAGCTCAAGCGAGACAAACATCCAATGCTCCCGCTCGTCTGCCACGCCCTCGCCGTCCACTGGATCCGCAAAGGCAAGTACGACACGGCGCTCCGCGAGCTGCGCGAGGCCGAGAAGTTCGGCGAGCTGACCTGGCACGGGCGATTCAACCGCGCCGTCGCGCAGTACCTGGTCGCCGTCGAGCCCCGCATGTCCGAAAAGCGCCGCGAGGCCCTCATCGACGAAGCCCGCCCCGTCTTCGCCCGCGCGCTCCGCAGCAAGCGAGCCACCCCGCGCGACCTCTTCGTCGCAGCGGCAGCCCTCGGCAAGATCTGCTCCCTCGAGGGAAAGCCCGCCGCCGCCATCGACTACTTCGAGCAAGCCATCGCCGTCAAGCCCAAGGGCAAGGACGCCTTCATCCCCGCGGCCCTCCCCCAGATCTACCGCAGCCTCGCCGCCGCATGCTACGAGGCCGGCCAGTACCGCAAAGCCCACGACTACCTCGAAAAGTCGCGCGAGCTCCCCGACAAGGGAAAAGTCGCCGCCATCCTCCTCGACCGGCTCAGCACCAAGCCCACCGTCACCGACTTCTCCGTCAAGCTCGGCAAGATCGCCACCGACTACGACGTCCGCATCGCCGCCACCGTCGCCGCCAAGGCCGCGCCCGAGCCGCTCACCGCCAAGAACATCCGCCTCACCCTCACCAACACCACCGACAAGACCACCCGACCCATCCCCTTCGAGCTGCTCGGCGCCCGCGTCCACGCACTCCTCATCAACGTCGGCCAGGGCGCCCACCGCATCGAATGCCAGGTCACCGACTCCGTCGGCAACGTCTCCGACCTCGCCGTCAAGACCCTGCGCATCGACCGCGAGCCGCCCCGCGTCCTCCAGCGAAGCCCCACCCCAGGCAAGACCATCGGCCAGCTCACCACCGTCGACTTCACCGTCTTCGACGCCCTCGGCAGCGTGGACTTCGAGAGCCTGCTCGTCACCCTCAAGTACCCGCCCAAGTCCAAGCACGCCTCGCGCTTCCTCATCTCGCGAGGCAAGTACGTCTACGACGCCGCCGACGGCTCGATCAAGAAAGGCAGCGCCGCCCGCGACCAGGTCCGAGCCCCCCGGCCCCCCCCCCCCCCCCCCCGCCACAACACCCGCCACCGCCCCCGCCCCCCCCACGCGGGCCGCCCCACCCCCCCCCCCGGGAGC
>CBFDBL010000582.1:0-4414 GCA_965603035.1 uncultured bacterium | reverse complement strand
AACGCCGCGAGTCGCGCCGTCCATCCCGGGTGCGTTGAATTCCGGGGCCGGATCGCGGATAATGTGAAGGAAGCGACGAGGAGTCGGACTCTATGAAGGAGGGTTCGATGGGCAGCAAGCGCGTGCCGTGGCTCGTGGTGTTGCTCGCGGCGGTGGCCGCCCAGGCCGGGACGGGCAGCATCAAGGGCGTGGTGAAGCCGCCGGGGAAGGCGCTGAAGGTGGGGGTGGTGGAGCGGATCCCGGCGGATATCAAGAAGCTGAACGACCGGACCCACTGGGGCCGGCTCGACCCGGCGAAGGGCGAGTACGTCGTTGACAACCTGGCGCCCCGCAAGTATGATCTCGTCATCCAGACGCCGGAGGGCCGCATCGAGGGCGTCGAGCTCCGCGTCCGAGGCGAAGAGGATCAGGCGACCTACGATCTGAACCTCGCGACGGGCGAGCTGAAGGTCCAGCGCTTCGACTTCAGCAAGTACATCGAGGAAGGCGAGATCCTCCCGCCCGAGAAGCGGGACAAGCTGGTCCGCACGAAGCTGCGCATCAACAAGCTGGTGGACAAGGTCACCAAGACCCTGAAGGTCGCGCGCTTCATGGACACCAACCGGGCGCTGGTGATCCACGGCACCCGCGAGCGAGCCGTGGTGCTCATGGAGCTGAGCCGCAAGACCACCTTCTACGCCGAGAAGGGCGACCAGGTGATCTGGCGGGCCGAGAGCTGGCCCTTCGAGTGGAAATACACGGTGTGGCACAAGCCCCGCAAGGGCCTCACGGTCTGGCAGCGCCTGCGGATCTCTGCCGCCGACTTCGACCGCATGGGCTACGTCTACGACCCCGCGCTCGGCGGCATCGCCGTCAAGGCCGGCGAGACGACCGCCTGCGACTACGCCCTGCCGAAGGCGCTGCCGGCCAGCCTCGGCAAGGTGCCCAAGTGAGCCTCTGAGACCGCGATGGCGAAGAAACGCACGAAGAAGCGCAAGCCGCAGAAGCGCCGAGGCCCGGCACAGGAGGCGTCGGCCCCGGCCCGCATCGCGGCCGCGGGCGGCGACGGCCTGTGGCTGAAGGTCCGCCACAAGCTCGAGGACGTGCTCGAGGCGGCGCCGGTGGTGCTCGGCCGCGGCGTGAACCGCGTGCTGCGGCTGGTGCTGCGGGGGAGCCGCGTGCAGCGCGAGCAGCGCGCGCTGCTGCCTGTGGTGCAGCGGATCAACGAGCTCGAGGCGACGATGGTGCGCCTCGACGACCGCGCGCTGCGCGCCAAGACCGACGAGCTGCGCGACCGGCTATCGAGCGGCAGCGAGACCCTCGACGACGTCCTGCCCGAGGCCTTCGCCGTGGCCCGCGAGGCCTGCGACCGCCGGATCGGCATGTGCAGCGTGCTGAAGCCCGAGCACGGCTTCGACCCCGAGCAGCTCAGCGACGCCAGCCGCCTGGTCTTCGCCGAGGCCCGCCAGCAGCTCGACGGCGGCGCCTCCATCGCCCAGCTCATGCTGCCCGCCAGCTTCTACGCCGAGATCCGAACGCTCTACCCCGACTACCGGCCGCCCTTCCGCATGCGGCCCTTCGACGTCCAGCTCATCGGCGGCATCGTGCTCCACCAGGGCAAGATCGCCGAAATGGTCACAGGCGAGGGCAAGACCCTCGTCGCCACACTGCCCGCCTACCTCAACGCGCTCGCCGGCGCCCACGTCCACGTCGTCACCGTCAACGACTACCTCGCGCGCCGCGACCGCGACTGGAACGCGCCCATGTTCGAGGCCCTCGGCCTCACCGTCGGCGCCATCCAGAGCGACATGGACCCCAACGAGCGCAAGCCCCAATACGCCTGCCACGTCACCTACGGCACCAACAACGAGTTCGGCTTCGACTACCTCCGCGACAACATGAAGGACAGCGTGGATCGCCAGGCCCAGGGGCCGCTCGAGTTCGCCATCATCGACGAGGTCGACAGCATCCTGGTGGACGAGGCCCGCACCCCGCTGATCATCAGCGGCCCGGCCGAGGAGTCGAGCGACCGGTACTACATCGCGAACCGCCTGGTGAACACCCTTGCGGGGGTGAACGCGCAGCGGCTGCCTCGGGACGAGTACGAGCGGGAGCGGGTGCTGGCGCGCTACGACTACACGTACAACCAGAAGGACCACTCGGTGGCGCTGACCGAGCGCGGGATCCAGTCGGCCCAGCGCTTCCTGGGGGTGGACAACCTCTACCAGGGCCGGAACATGGACTGGCCGCCGTACCTCGAGGCGGCGCTCAAGGCCAAGGAGCTCTACAAGCTCGACGTCGACTACGTGATCCGCGACGGCGAGGTCATCATCGTCGACGAGTTCACCGGCCGCCTCATGCCGGGCCGGCGCTGGAGCGACGGCCTCCACCAGGCCGTCGAGGCCAAGGAGGCCAGCCGAGGTGCACGCATCAAGGAGGAAAACCAGACCCTCGCCACCATCACCTTCCAGAACTTCTTCCGCCTCTACGACAAGATCGCCGGCATGACCGGCACCGCCATGACCGAGGCGACGGAGTTCATGAAGATCTACAAGCTCGACGTCGTCCCCATCCCGACCAACCGGCCCCTGCGGCGCGCGGAGTACAACGACCTGATCCACGGCACCGAGCCGGAGAAGTGGCAGGCGATCTGCGACGAGATCGCCGAGGTGCACGCCGCGGGCCGGCCCATCCTGGTCGGCACCATCTCGATCGAGAAGAGCGAGCACCTGAGCCGGCTGCTCGAGCGGCGCGGCGTGCCCCACGAGGTGCTCAACGCGAAGCACCACGAGCGCGAGGCCGGCATCGTGTCGCTCGCAGGCCAGTTCGGCGCCGTGACCGTCTCGACCAACATGGCGGGCCGCGGCACCGACATCGTGCTCGGCAGGGGCACCTGGCACGACGTGTTCAAGCACTGGCAGGAGCAGGGGGTCGCGCCGCGGGAGTGGAACGTCGAGCAGGTGCGCGCCGAGCTGCGCGCGGCGGGCGGCGAGGCGAGCGACGACGGCGTGTGCCGCGAGCTTCAGCGCCGGCTCGAGCGCCACTGGTTCGCCCGGTGGGAGCTGGGCGCGAAGGGGAACGGCGACCCGTCGGACGAGCAGGTGCACGCGCGGCTGCTGGCGCACTGGGAGGAGTTCGGCAGGGCTCCCTACGAGCTGTCGGGCAACGTGGCGGAGCTGGGCGGGCTGCACGTGGTGGGGACGGAGCGGCACGAGGCCCGCCGGATCGACAACCAGCTCCGCGGGCGGGCGGGCCGTCAGGGGGATCCGGGGTCGTCGCGGTTCTTCGTGAGCCTCGAGGACGACCTGATGCGGATCTTCATGGGCGAGTGGGTGCGCGCCTTCATGATGCGGGCGGGGCTCAAGGACGGCCAGCCGATCGAGGCGCCCATGGTCTCGCGCGCGATCGAGCGGTCGCAGCGGAAGGTCGAGGAGCGGAACTACGATATCCGCAAGAACCTGCTCGAGTACGACGAGGTGATGGACGAGCAGCGCAAGCTGATCTACGAGCAGCGCCAGGAGGTGCTCGAGGGCGGCGAGCGGCTCACCCCCGAGGCGATCGTCGCGCGCGGGGTGCAGCGCTACCTGGCGGCCGACCTCCAGCCGCCGTCGGCCGAGCTGCCGGACCGGCTCTTCGCCCTGCTCGACGCGCAGGCGGCGGCGGTCGGGGTGGCGCTGTCGCGGGAGCAGTGGGCCGAGGCCGACAGCCAGGGCCTGGCGGCGATGCTGGCGGAGAGCGCCGCGGAACCGCTGCGCCACGGGCTCGACCGCGAGAAGCTCGCGGCCTGGGTGCGGGCGCTCGTGGCGGACTGCCGCGCCGACGGGGGCGCCTACCCCGAGCAGTGGTCGCTGCGGCGGCTGTCGCGCTGGGCGAAGCGGCTGGACGTCGAGTGCGCGCCCGACGAGCTGGCGGCCGTGGTGCGGCGCGAGCTGGCCGGCCTCGCGGCCGACGCGGCGCGCGCGCAGGCCGAGGCCGACGGCACCCCGCTCGCCGAGCTGCTCGAGCGCTGGTTCGCCGTCGGCTACGAGCAGGATCGCCCGTTCCTCGCCCACGCGCCGCGCTGGGAGCTCGAGGCCTTCCGCGCGTGGCTGGCGCGGCTCGACGTGGCGATCGAGGTGGTGCAGTGGGCGCCCGCGACGACGACGTGCGCGGCGCTGACCCCGCGGTGGCTCGAGGCGGCGGGCAAGCGGTTCGCGGGCACGAGCGGGCCGGAGGCGGCGGCCGAGCTGGCGGCCACCGCGGCGGGCCTCTACCTGGGCTCGGGGATCTTCCTGCGGCGGCCCTCCGCCGACCGCATCGCGCTGTGGGCGGAGCGCCGGCTGGGGGTGGCTCTGCGCGCGGAGGCCGTGGCGGGGGCCTTCGACGGGCGGGTGACCGACGCGCTGGTGGCGACGCTGGCCGAGCGGCTCGAGCAGCGGCTGGCGGGGATGAGCGC
>CBFDBL010000581.1:0-4418 GCA_965603035.1 uncultured bacterium | reverse complement strand
CGCGGTGTTCGGCGTCGCGGGCACCAAGGACCCGAGCCTGCGGGAGCTGCGCTACTTCAAGCAGCAGTTCGACGAGCAGGGCATCCCCTTCGAGCTGCGCACCTTCGAGGGCGGCCACAACCCCGCGCCCAAGCGCCTGCTCGGCGAGGGCGCCGAGTGGCTCACCCGCATGTGGTACCGCCTCCACGACGACCCCTCGCCCGAGGGCCGCCGCGAGCGGCTCGCCGCCGCAGCGGAGATGCTCGAGGACGTCCGCACGCTGCTCGAGCTGCGCGAGCGCTCGGCCGGCTACGAGGAGGCCCTCGAGTTCCAGCGGATCTTCAGCAACACCACCGACGAGAAGCTCAAGGCCCTGCTCGCCGAGGCCGCGAAGCTGGTCGCCGAGCTCGAGCGGGATCCGAGTGTTGCGGGGATGAAGGCCTACAAGGCGCCGAGCCCCGCCGAGGTGCTCGACGCCTTTGCGGAGGCAGTCGAGGCCAATCCGAACCTCGGCGCCGACGCGAAAGCGAAGGCCAAGGCCCTGATCGCCGAGGCGAAGAAGGAGCCCGACCTCGCGCAGGACGCTATGGTCCAGGCCGTCGCCGCCCTCTACCCCGCGTTCCGCGCCGCCATCGCCACGTTCCAGGACGAGGAGCCCGGCGCCGCGGCGGCTCTCGGGAAGCTGCGCGACGGCGAGGACGTCTATCTCGCGGCGCACGCCACCTACTACGAGGGCCGCGCCCACGTCATCGCCGAGCGCTACGAGGACGCCCTGCCGCTGCTGGCGAAGGTGGCCGGCGAGTGGATCGACAAGACGCTCTTTGGCGGCGAGAGCCTGTTCCTCCTCGGCATCTGCCAGGCCGAGCTGTTCGAGCGCGACGCGGCGCGGCGGGTGCTCACGGACTTCATCACGCACTACCCTGGCGCGCCCGAGCGGATGCGCATCGGTGCGGCCCACGTCGTGCAGGTCATCGAGTGGACCCAGGAGGGCTCGCTGGTGGACGTGCACGACCGGATGGACGACTCGCGGCGGCGCCTGACCCTCGAGCGGTCGGGCGTGCCGACGCAGGACAAGCAGGAGCGCATCATCGCCATGCTCGACCGCCTGATCGAGGAGGCGGAGGAGCAGGAGCAGGGCGGTGGAGGCGGCGGCGGTGGGGGCGGCGGCGGCGGCGGCCAGGGCCAGGGCGGCCCGCCGAGCGGCAACCAGACGCCGGGCGGCCCCGCGAGCAGCTCGTCGCTGCCCGGCGGGCAGGGCCGCATCGGCGCGCTCGACCGCGCGACCCGCGGCCGCGCCGACGAGGTGTGGGGCAACGTCCGCAAGCGCGAGCGCGAGAAGGTGCTCAACGTGCTCAAGGCCAAGTTCCCCGACCGCTATCGCCAGCTCCTCGAGCAGTACTACAAGAGCCTCCAGGAAGCCGAGCGATAGACCCGAGAGGCAGAGCGTGGTGCGCACTCACCGCCGCAGGATGCTGTGCGTCGGCGCGGCGCTGCTGGCCCTGGCCGGCGTCGCGGCCGGCGCCGACCGTCTCGTGCTGCTCGACGGCACGGCCACGAGCGACACGGTGACCGCCATCGACGCCCAGGGCCTCGTGCACGGCCAGGCGGGCCGGCCGCCCGTCGAGCTCCAGGGCCTCCGGCGCATCGAGCGGCCCGTGAAGCCCGCCGCCGCGAAGCCCGCGCCCTGCGCCGTCCATCTGCTCGGCGGGGGCCTGCTCCGGGCCACCGGCCTGGGGTTCGACGGCCAGCGCTTCACCCTCCAGTGGGCCTACGGCCCCAAGCTCGTCCTGCCGCTCTCGGCCGTGCGCGCCGTCCGGCTCGGCACCCTGCCCGAGGGCTCGACCGCGGCCGTCGCAGACGGCTTCGAGGCGGCGCGCCAGGAGGGGAAGGCGAAGCTCGACGCGCTGTTCGTCGTCGCCGACGGGAAGCTCCACGTCGTGCGCGGCGGCCTCCAGGCCATCGGCGCCGCCGACGTCGCTTTCCTGTGGAACGATGCCGAGCGGAAGGTGAAGCGGGCGAAGGTCCACGGCGTCGTGCTCGCCCATGCGGGGACGAAGCCCGACCTCACGGGGCAGTGCCTGGTGCGCCTCAGGGACGGCTCGGCGCTGTGGGCGCCCGTGGCGAAGCTCGAGCGGGGCAAGCTCCACGTCCGGCTCGCCGGCGAGACGGCGCTGGCGCTCCCGTGGAGCGCCGTGTGCCGCCTCGACGTGCGCAGCACGCGGATGGCCTTCCTGTCCGACCTCGATCCCGTCGAGGCCGTCGAGGAGCCCCTGGTCACCTACGCGGGGCCGTGGCGGCGGGATCGCAGCGTGGTCGGCGGGCCGCTGACCCTCGGCAAGGTCGTCTACGAGAAGGGCCTCGGCGTCCACGCCCGCTGTCGGCTCACCTACGCGCTCGAGGGCCGCTACGACGTGTTCGCGGCCGTCGTCGGGCTCGACGCGAGCAGCGACGGCCGGGGCGACTGCGTCTTCGCCGTGGCCGCCGACGGCAAGGAGCTGTTCCGCAAGCGCCTGCGCGGCGCCGACCGGCCCGTGGCCGTGCGGCTCGAGCTGGCCAGGGCGCGGCGCCTCACCCTCGCGGTGGAGTGGGGCGAGGACCTCGACCTGGGCGACCGGGCGAACTGGTGCGACGCGCGCGTCGTGAAGCAGGGGGACAGCCGGTGAAGCGACTCCCCGTCCTCTTCGCAGCCATGGCCCTTGCCCTCGCGGCGGCGCGGGCCGGGGCGCTGACGCCGCAGGAGCTGGCCCAGGTGAAGGCCGACGAAGCGGCGCGCATCCGCACCATCGAGAGGGTCTACGGCGCCGTGGTCGCCATCTACGGCCCGGCGCGCGGCCGCGGCGGCGGGTCGGGCGTGCTCTTCGACCCCGACGGCTTCGCACTCACCAACTACCACGTCGTCCGCGGCGCAGGCCGCAAGGGCAAGGCCGGCCTCGCCGACGGCAAGCTCTACGACTGGGCCGTCTACGGCATCGACCCGGGCGGCGACCTCGCCATCATCCGCCTCGCCGGCCGCAAGCGCTTCCCCGCCGTCGGGCTCGGCGACTCGCGCTCCGTCCGCGTCGGCGACTGGGCCATGGCCATGGGCAACCCCTTCCTGCTCGCCGAGGACCAGAAGCCGACGGTCACCCTCGGCATCGTGAGCGGCGTCGAGCGCTTCCAGCCAGGGCGCGGCGGCGGCAGGACCCTGGTCTACGGCGGCTGCATCCAGATCGACTCGTCCATCAACCCCGGCAACTCGGGCGGGCCTCTGTTCGACATCCACGGCAGGCTCATCGGCATCAACGGCCGAGGCTCCTTCGAGGAGCGCGGCCGCGTCAACGTCGGAGTCGGCTACGCCGTCTCCATCGAGCAGGCCAAGAACTTCCTGCCCGACCTGCTCGCCACCAGGACCTGCGAGCACGCCACCCTCGACGCCGTCTTCCGCGACGACGACGGCAAGGTGCTCTGCAACGCCCTCAACGACAACGCCGCCATCGCCAAGCTCGGCATGCGCCTCAACGATCGGCTCGTCGCCTTCGACGGCACGCCCGTCCGCTCCGCAAACCACTACCTCAACCTCGTGTCCACCATGCCCGCCGGCTGGCCCGTCTCCGTCACCTTCCGCCGCGGCGCCGACGAGCGCACCGTGTGGCTGCGACTCCGCAACCTGCCCTACAACATGCCCCAGCAGCGGCCCCGCGTCCGGCCGCGCATCATCCCCAAGAAGAAGGACGACGGCGAGAAGCCGAAGGGCCCCACGCCGGTCCGCGTGCAGCCCACGCCTGTCGTGCCCGGCAAGATCGCGGACAAGGGGCTCAACCGCAAGGAGTGTGCCCGCCTCGCCGGGCGCTGGCTCGCGTCGCTCGGCGGGCGCCAGGCCGTCGGGCGCGTGGCGGCCCTCGAGCTGGAGGAGGCGGTCGTCGAGGGCGGGAAGCCCATCGGTCGCCAGCGGGTGCTGCTGGCCAGGGACGGCCGCTTCCGGATCGACGTCCGTCAGGGCTATGCGGGCCTGCCCGCCGGCGCGGCCTGGGGCTTCGACGGCAAGCAGCTCTGGCGCTCGATCCCCGGCAAGGACGCGCCCGCCGAGCCCGGCGAGCCGGCGGCGAAGTCGCTCGAGGTGGCCCTGGCCCGCGTCCTCGCCGGCTTCTGCGGCGACGAGCCGCTCGAGCCGCTCAAGGCCGTCGAGCTGGAGGGCGGCGACCGTGCACAGGGCCGCCGCGCCTTCCGCCTGCGCGTCGAGGACCCCGAGGGCAACAAGCTGCTGCTGTGGCTCAGCCTGTTCGGCGACGGCGGGCAGGGCGAGGCGCGGCTGCTCAAGGTCGCGCGCGACTCCAGCCAGAAAGGGGCGGACCGCGCCTGGACGCTCTCCGACTACCGCCCCGTCGCGGGGCTCATCGTCCCGCACCGCCGCCGACGGGTGCGGGGTCTGGAGGAGCGGCCGATCCTCGAGTGCGTCGCCG
>CBFDBL010000580.1:0-4430 GCA_965603035.1 uncultured bacterium | reverse complement strand
CGGGGGGCCACGAGCGGACAACAGGCCCGTTGCCCGGCGCGAGTGTGCGGGGGCTGGCCCTGCGGCGGGCCGGCGGGCAAAGCCCCCCGAGCCCTGGGGCGTCACCAACGAGTCTGAGCGTCGCGCCCGGGACGGCAGATCTGGCGCTGAGACTAGCCGTCACACTCCGTGTGACGATCCTCACACGGAGTGTGAGGTCTACTCTGGCCCACCGACCTATGGCGGGTTCTTGTCGGTTGGGAGCGCCAGGGGCGCCGGGCTCAGTGGGCGGGCCGGGGCCCGCGCTCCACGGGGCCGATGTCGGGGTCGAGGGTGCGGGCCGTCTCGAAGGCGCGGTCGCTCTCGGCCTTGCGGGCCTCGGTGGCGGGGAGGCACATGAGCACGAACCCCAGGTTGAAGTGAGCGTCGGGCTGGTTGGGGTCGAGCCGCAGCGCCTCGCGGAGCGCCTTCTCGGCCTGCGTGAGGTAGTCGACGGCGAGGGTGCGCGCGTCGGGGAACCTGGCGACCATGGCGCCGAGCTCGAGGAAGACGCAGCCGCGGTTGTAGTGCGACTCGGCGTAGTCGGGGTCCTGGGCGACGGCCTGCGCAAAGCGCGTCTCCGCGCGGCGGTAGGCCTCGATCGCCGCGCGCCCCGAGCGCAGCTCGCCCAGGCGGTAGAAGAGCCTGCCAGCCTCCAGGAGCAGGGCGACGTCGCTCGGCTGGCGCGCCAGCTCGTTCTCGACGGTCGCGATCCTGGCCACGAGATCGCGTGCCGCGCGCTCGCGCTCGGCGGCGAAGGCGCGGAGCAGCGAGCGCTTGACCTCGTAGATCGCGATCCCCGGCCCCGCACGCCACCAGCCCGGCGCGACGTGCACCAGCAGGGAGCCGCAGGCGAGAAGCTCCCGCCGGCGGGCCATCCGTCGCCGCTTCCGCTCGGGCGGCATCCCCTCCATGGCCGCCACCTGGTCGCTGAGCACGACGTGGGTGACGCCGTGCTCCTTGAGGTAGCCGCGGCCGACGACCTCGTAGAACTCGAAGCCAGGGTTCTTGACGGGCAGCACGTCCTTCGCCGTGTCCCACAGCGCGTCGTAGTCGCGCAGGATCCAGCCGTGGGGGCCCCGCAGGTGGCTCCGCAGCCAGCGCAGCGCCACCGTCCTCGTGTCGGGCCGCCAGAAGCGCACCACCTCACGCACGCTGACCACCCCGCCCGGCAACAGCGCCGCGACCACCAGCACCCAGGCCAGCCGCCGCCGCGACCAGAGCGCCGCGACAGGCACCGCGGCCAGCACCACCACCGACGGAACGACCGGCATCAGGTAGTGGATCTGCGGCAACGCCAGGGTCGAGACCGCCACCATGTAGGCCACGACGGGCGCGGCGACCACCAGCAGCGCGCGCCACTCCCGCCGCGCCAAGACCACGGCGCCCGCCGCCGCGAGCAGCACCGGCACCGCGCCGATCCACAGCACCGCGTCGCGCGCGAACACCGCTAGCGCGGGCGGCCGCTCCGCCGCCTCCGCCGGGTCGCCCGTCACCACGAAGGCATAGCCCGTGTGGAACTCCTCGAGCATCGACCCGTAGTCCAGCACGTGGAACGGCGAGGTGACCAGGAACCCGACGACGCTGCACAGCGCCGCCAGCCACAGGTCCCCCCCCACCAGCCGCCTGTACCACGGGCGGTCGCCCGGCGCGACCATGTGGGCGGCGAACACCGCGACGCACGCCATCAGGCCGTTGTACTTCGACCCCGCCGCGAGCCCGATGCACAGGCCCGCGAGCACGTAGAGCCGCCGTGTCGGCTTCTCCGCGATCCGCCACGACAGCAGCAGCGTCAGCGCCACCCACATGGCCATCGTCGTGTCCGGCTTCGCGATGTGGGCAAACTGCACGTGCAGCGGCATCAGCGCCAGCACGCCCGCCGCGGCCGCCGCGCCGACCAGGCCCATCAGCCGCAGCGCCAGCTTCCACGCCAGCCACACGCCCACCACACCCGCCGCCGCGCTCAGCAGCCGCCCCGTGATGTAGGGCACCCAGCCCTGCGACCCGGCCGACAGGAACGGGCCCAGCACCAGGTTGGTCACCGGGTAGGCCAGCGCGATGGCATAGCGGTAGAAGCCAGGGTGGTGGAAGCGGTGGGGGTTCAAGTCGCCCGTCGCCACCATCCGCTCCGCCGAGAGCGCGAAGTCCCACTCATCCAGGTGGTGGAAGCGCGGCTGCGAGACCCCGAGCGGCACGACGCGCACCAGCGCCGCCAGCGCCAGCACCGCGAGCAGCACCCCGCGCGGCCGCCACGCCACGCCCGCCGCCTGTCGCCGGCTGCTCCCGCCGGCCGACTTCCGCGCCACGGCTCGTCCCCCACATCCGCCTCCCGCGCCGGCGGGCCCCGCCGCCCGCGCGCCTCGGCAGGGTAGCACACAGCGGCGGCCCCGGCAAGCCGCGCGCGCCCTTCAGGCCTCCCGTCGTCGGTCCCCGCAGACATGGCAGTGACCCGCGAGCCGGTGGTCCCCCCGCTCGTCCCCACGCGGAGCGTAGGGACGAGCAGGCCCCCTTCGGGGCCTCTTGGGGCCGTGTCGGGGCGTGGTGAAGGGGCGGCGCGGGCGTCGGGTAGGCGGAGTAGAGCAGCAGTAAAGCAAAAGTAGAGCGACTCCCGAGAAAAACTTATGGCGTTGGCCGACGACTTAAGTGCCCACTGTGCTCTCACGTGCGTCGTGCGCCGTCGCCATACGCGTGGCGACTACGGGCATGTCGCGGGCGACTATGGCCTATAGGGGTGGAGAAGAAGGGTCTTCTGCCGGCCTTGGGGACCCGCCTTCTCGTACGAGCGACGCTCGCAGGCGACGAAGGACCCAGTTGGCTGACCACCTCCATGGCCGACCCGTCGCCGCACGCTGCTCTTTGACAATTCGGAATCGGCTCGGCCAGGCCCGGCAGGGGGCCGGGAGGGCTCGTCGCAGAGCCCTCCCGGCTCCTGCGGGGCGGTTTCAGGTTCCGGGTTCCAGGTTCCGGGTTCCAGGTTCCGGGCACCGAGCAGGAGCAATCCCCTTCGTCCCGGAACCCGTAACCCGGAACCCGGAACCTGTGACCCGGAACCTGTGACCCGGAACCTGTGACCCGGAACCTGGAACCCGGAACCTCTCGCCGCTACCGCGGCGTGACGCCGGCCTGGGCGAGGATCTTGTCGAGGGACTCCGACGTGGCGCGGACGGCGTCGTCGGCGGGCAGCTCGCGGACGGCCTGGCTGAAGGGCTCGGCCATGACGGGGCCGTCGTAGCCGATGGCCTCGAGGGCGCCGAGGAAGCCAGCGATGTCGATGACGCCCGTCTCGCCCGGCATCGCGCGCTGGCTGTCGATCTGCTCGGCCACGGGGATGCCCGCGGGGGCGTCGTTGACGTGGACGTGGACGACCTGCTCGGGCCGCAGCGCCCCGATGGCGGCGACGGTGCCCTCGGTGCAGTACCAGTGCCAGCAGTCGAGCAGCAGCCCGACGGTGCCCGTGCCGATCGCGTCGCAGAGGCCGAGCATCCCGGCCATGTCGTAGAGGAACTCGTGGGCCTTGCCGGCCCGCGAGGTCTGGGGGCCCACGAACTCGAGGCCGAGCGAGAGCCCATGCTCGCCAAGGATCTCGGCACAGGCCCGGAGGCGCCGGCGGTGGAGCTCGAAGTTCTCGTCGAGCGGGAGGTCGTTGGAGGCAGGCATGATCCAGGTGGCGCAGCGGGTGCAGCCCATGGCCTCGGCGGCCTTCGCCTGGCGCGCGAGGCCGGCCAGGCCCTGCTCGAAAGCCGCCTCGTCCTGGCGGAACTGCACCGGCAGGCCCATCGCCCCGGGGCGCAGGCCGTGGGTCTCGTGGAGGGCCTCGAGCTCGTCGAGCCTGCCCTCCTCCATCAGGCCTGCGGCCTGGCCCGCGTTGAACGCCATCCCCTGGAAGCCGTGCCTCGCGGCCAGCGCGGCCACCTCCTCGGGCGTGCCCTTCACGCCGATGGCACCCGCCGACAGGCTCTTGAACATGCGCAGTTCCCCCGAAGCGGTTGCGCGGAAGCCTCGAACCCCGGGCCGCGATTATAGCCCCCGCCGCGCACAATGCAAGGCGCCCGGCCGCGCCACGGCTCCTCATCAAGCACCCTGCCACGGGCATCGTGCCCGGGGTCCACAGGCTGGAAGCCTGTGCCACCGGTCTGCGGCCGACATTGCTCGTGCGAGGCCCGATGGCGGCGTGCCGGCCGCAGGACCCGGCGACGCCCTGGACCGCGCGGCGCCAGCGCGGCAGAGTCCACACTTCGCGAAGTGTGGACTCTGCTGGTCGGCCTCCGACGCTCGGCGAGGGGTGTGGTTGCGGACCGGGGATCCTCGCGGGAGCAATGTCCGAGGCCGCGCTCTGGCACGGCATCAAACACCCTGGCACGTGCATCGTGCCCGGGGTTCACAGGCTGGAAGCCTGTGCCACCGGTCTGCGG
>CBFDBL010000579.1:0-4468 GCA_965603035.1 uncultured bacterium | reverse complement strand
AGGGTCATCATCCGCGACCACCTCGAAGACCTCTACATGAACCGCATCCCCAAGATCGCCAAGGCCGCCAACTGCACCATCGCCGACATCAAGGAGGCCGCCGCCTTCATCAGCCACCTCAACCCGCGGCCTGGCCTCGCCTTCAGCTCCCAGACCCCGCCCTACGTCATCCCCGACATCGTCGTCGAGTACGTGGAAGGCCACTACGTCGTCCGGCTCGAAGACGACCGCCTCCCGAGGGTCTACGTCAACTCCGCATACAGCCGCCTGCTGCGCGACCGGCGCACGAGCGACGGCGCCAAGGACTACATCCGCAAGAAGATCCAGGCCGCGCGCTGGCTCATCGACTCCATCGAGCAGCGGCGCAACACCCTCTTCAAGATCGCCTCCGCCGTCGTCGAGATCCAGCGGCCCTTCCTCGAGAAGGGCGTCGCGGCGCTCGTCCCCCTCAAGATGCAGACCGTCGCGCAGGTCACCAGCGTCCACGTCTCCACCGTGTGCCGCGCCATCGCCGACAAGTACATGCAGACCCCCGTCGGCATCTTCCCCCTCAAGTTCTTCTTCACGGGAGGCACCCGCACCACCGACGGTCGCATGCGCTCGCGCAAGAGCGTCAAGGAGCTCGTCAAGCAGGTCATCGCCCACGAGGACAAGCACAACCCCCTCTCCGACGACGAAGTCGCCGCCAAGCTCCAGGCCGAGGGCATCGACATCGCACGCCGCACCGTCACCAAGTACCGCAAGGCCATGAACATCCCCTCCTCGCGCCAGCGCCGCGAGTACTAGCAGCCCCCGAGCCCGACAGCCCACTCCCCCATCGCCCAGCCACCGGCCGCCCCCCGCCCCCCGCGCGCAGAAGCCCCCGCGCGTGCCGCATTTCCCGGGAATCGCTGTTGATTTCCCGACCCCGGCGCGTATGATCAAGAGCTTCCGCTCTCACTTGCGTGCAGCAGGGACCGACGATGGACATCCGCCAGCCGCTCCCCGCGCCCCTCGAGGCGAAGCTCCTGGAGCTCACCCGCGGCGCCGAGCCCCAGGCCGCCATGCGCGCCGACATCGCGGCCGACGGTCGCTTCGGCGAAGAATGGCTCGTCGTCGCCGCGGGACGGATGCTCACCCTGTCGTCGGAGGACGGCAGGGTCGGGGTGCGCCGCGACTTCCCGCTGAGCGATATCTCGGAGGTGAAGGTCGAGAACCTCGTGGGCGCCGGCTCGCTCCAGGCGGTGGTGCGCGGCCATCCCGTGGACATGGTCCGCTTCTCGAACGCGCTGTCGCGCGACTTCGCCGTGGCGGCGCGCCTGCTCGACAAGCTGGTCAAGGACGGCGAGCTCCCCGACTACGAGCACCCCGAGGAGCGCCGCTACTGCCCCCGCTGCGGCCGCCCGCTGCTCGAGTACTCGAAGGTGTGCCCCTTCTGCGTCAGCGCCGTGCGCACGACGGCCAGGATGGTGGCCTACCTGCGTCCGTACGCACGGCACGCGGCGGCCATCCTGGCGCTGATGACCGCCGCCGTCGCGGCTCACCTCCTGGCCCCCTACCTCACGCGGCGCCTCGTGGACGACGTGTTCGCCGGCCCCCCCGAGCGGGCCAGGCTGCTGCTCCCGCTGTTCCTGGCGCTGCTCGGGGCCTACCTGCTGGGGGTGGCCCTCCAGATCGTGCAGGGGCGGATCGCGGCCTACGTGGCCCACCACGTGGTGTTCGACATCCGCGCCAGCCTCTACAACCAGCTCCAGCGGCTCTCGCTGAGCTACTACGACCGCCGCCGCACGGGCGCGGTGATGACCCGCGTGAGCCACGACACCGGCGAGCTGATGCACTTCATCGTCGATGCCGTGCCGTGGACCATCATGTCGGTGCTGATGATCCTGGGGATCGGGTGCTGCATGGTGTGGAAGAGCCTGTGGCTGACCGTGTGGATCCTCGCGCCCATCCCGCTGCTGGTGCTGGCCACGCGGGTGGTGGTGCCGCCGCTCTTCGCGCTGCTGCGCCGGTTCTTCGAGCGGCGGAGCCGCATGAGCGCGGTGCTCAACGACTCGCTGAGCGGCATCCGCGTGGTGAAGGCCTTCGGGCAGGAGGAGACGGAGATCGGGCGCTTCGACGAGAAGAGCTCCGACCTGCGGAGCGCGGGCGTGACCCTCGACAAGATGTGGATGACGGTCATGCCGATCCTCGGGCTGCTGAGCACGGCGGGCGGGATCATCATCTACTACGTCGGCGGCAGGGCCGTGATCGGCAAGACGATCACCGTCGGCGGCTTCTTCGAGTTCATGCTGCTCGTCCAGATGTTCCGCCGGCCCATCGAGATCCTGGTGCGGGTCTCGCACTGGATCTCGCACGCGCTGACCTCGGCGGAGCGGATCTTCGAGATCGTCGACGCCGAGCCCGAGGTCACCGATGCCGACGATGCCGAGGCCATCGGCGAGATCGCCGGCAAGATCGAGCTCCGCGACGTGACCTTCGGCTACGAGCCCCATAAGCCCGTGCTCCAGCGCATCTGCCTGACCATCGAGCCAGGCGAGATGGTCGGCCTCGTCGGCCACAGCGGCGCCGGCAAGAGCACCATGGTGAACCTCATCTGCCGCCTCTACGACGTCAACGACGGGGCGCTGCTCATCGACGGGGTGGACGTGCGCCGGCTCCGCCTGCGCGACCTCCACAGCCAGATCGGCGTGGTGCTCCAGGAGACCTTCCTGTTCAGCGGCACCATCGCCGAGAACATCGCCTACGGGAACCCCACCGCGGGCCTCCTCGAGATCCTCCGCGCGGCCAAGGCGGCGAACGCCCACGACTTCATCGTCAACTTCCCCGACGGCTACGACACCCAGGTGGGCGAGCGCGGCTCGCGCCTCAGCGGCGGCGAGAAGCAGCGCATCGCCATCGCCCGCGCCATCCTCAACGACCCCAGGATCCTCATCCTCGACGAGGCCACCTCCGCCGTGGACACCGAGACCGAGCGCCAGATCCAGCAGGCCCTCCAGCGCCTGACCGCCAGCCGCACCACGGTGGCCATCGCCCACAGGCTCTCGACCCTGCGCAACGCCGACCGCCTGCTCGTGCTCGACCACGGCAAGCAGGCCGAGCTCGGCACCCACGACGAGCTCATGGCCGCCAAAGGCACCTACCACAAGCTCGTCACCATGCAGAGGGACGTGTCGGCCGCCAAGGCCGTCGGAGGCTAGCCATGCCCGACCAGCACGCCCAGAGGCCCGAGGTCCCCTTCGACGAGCACGCCACCGGCCAGGCGCGCCTGCTCGACCCGAGGCGAGTCCGCCTGTTCCGCACCCCCGAGGGCGTGCCCCGCGCCGTCATCGAGGACGACGTGTGCTGCCTGCGCCTGATGGTGATGTGCTCGTTCCCACTGTCGCGGCCCCGCGACTTCGTCTCGCTGCGCGACGGCTCGAACCGCGAGATCGGCCTCATCGAGCACCTCGGCGACCTCGACCGCGAGTCGCGGCGCATCGCCGACGACGAGATCGAGCGCCGATACTTCCTCCCCGAGATCACCGCCGTCCGCAAGCTCGAGGGACACTTCGGCACCTACGACTGGCACGTCGAGACCAACCGCGGCCCCCGCTCCTTCGTCGTCCGAGGGCGCGGCGAGCACATCGTCCAGCTCCCGCCCCACCGCGTCGCCATCACCGACGTGCTCGGCAACCGCTACCAGATCCCCGACACCACCCACCTCGACCGCAAGAGCCAGGCACTCCTCTACCGCGTCCTCTGACCCCCGCCGCCCCGCCCGCGCGGCCGCGCGAGGGCGCGCGGTTTGACTTCCGCCCGCCCCGAGCCTATACTTGCCGCCATCCCACTGGGTGAGGACAGGAAAGGCCTGGAGCGTGGACAGCAAGACACGGTACGTCGGCTTGGTCGGACTCGGGACCGTGGGGACCGGGGTCGTGAAGATCCTGCTCGACGATGCAGCGAACCTCCGGACCAAGACGGGGCTCAGGATCGTGGTCAAGCGGGTCTGCGACATCGACGTCACGGCGGGCCGGGACCTGGCGCTGCCCGAGGGCGTGCTGACGACGGACCTGGGCGCCGTCGTGGACGATCCCGAGATCGAGGTCGTGATCGAGCTGGTCGGCGGCACGACCGTGGCGAAGGACGTCACGCTGCGGGCCATCGCCGCGGGGAAGGACGTGGTGACGGCGAACAAGGCGCTGCTGGCCGAGGCAGGCCGCGAGCTCTTCCCGGCGGCCAGGGACACGGGGGTGTCGATCTCGTTCGAGGCCAGCGTGGGCGGCGGCATCCCCGTCGTCGCCGCCATCCGCGACGGGCTCATCGCCAACGACATCCGCTCCATCACCGGCATCGTCAACGGCACCTGCAACTACATCCTGTCGCGCATGGCCGCCGAAGGCACGCCGTACGGCCAGGCGCTCGCCGAGGCCAAGGCCAGGGGCTACGCCGAGGCCGACCCGAGCCTCGACGTCGACGGCATCGACACCGCGCACAAGCTCGCCATCCT
>CBFDBL010000578.1:0-4473 GCA_965603035.1 uncultured bacterium | reverse complement strand
CGAGGTCGGGGTAGAGGCCCCGGCCGCGGTACTGCCCAAGGACGGTGTCGGTGCGGCCTGGGAAGTAGTCGTCGAGCAGACGGTCGTGCTCGGCGGCCCAGTGGACGTCGCGCTCGTAGAGGGCGACGGGCGTGCCGAGGGTGTGGATGTCGCGTCGGTAGTCGCCCCAGCGCGCGGACTCGGCGACGACGGCGTCGTACACTTGGTCGGCGAGCGCGCTCCACCGCTCGCTCACGCTCTCGGGCGCCAGCGCGCCGCCGTTGTGGAAGTGCAGGTGCACGCGGTCGGCGAAGCGCGCGCGGAACTCGGCGTTCCCGGCGAGCTTGGTGAGCAGGCGGCTGGGGCACTTGTCGCGGTTGAGCCCGGTGCAGTCGTCGCCGGCGCTGATGAAGATCGACTCGGCGTCCCAACTGGCGAAGTAGAACTGGCCGCCAGTCCCGCGGCGGGCGAAGGCGTACCAGTTGTGGTGGTCCCAGTCGAGGTTGCCGCCGTAGTGGTTGAGGATCATGTAGTCGATGAAGCTGTCGATGTCGAGGCGCTCGGCGACGGCCTGGTACTTCGCCTCCGTCCCGACGCCGGCGTTGGCGAGGGCGAACAACTGGTTCCATGCGTCGCTGTCGCCGGCCACGAGCTCGCCGGAGTTCAGGGCATCGTAGTCGGCCTTGTCGCCGCCGAGGCAGGCGGCCGCGAAGGCGGCATCGGGGCGCTCGGTGGGGTTGTAGAGTCCCCAGTAGATGCCGTTGATGTAGAGGTGGGCGTAGCTGTTGTGGGCCGCGAGGCCGCCCATGGCGAGTTGGGTTTCCTTGGCCCACTGGTCGCGCAGGTACTGCGCGCGGCCACGCTGGTCGCCGAGGCCCAGGTTGTGGTGGATCCAGCTCTGGTTGAACCCCGCGCGCAGCACGATCGTGTCGAAGTCGGTGGCCGCGTCGTCGCCGAAGAGCGCGTAGTCGAGCTTCGTGTCGCCGTAGATGCCCTTGAAGAGCAGGCGGAACGAGTGCTTCGGCGACTTGGTCGGCAGGCGGCTCGCGCCGCCCTGGATCCGCAGGCCCGCGTCGATCTGGAAGCCCGCCGCGCCGTCGGGCAGCAGCAGCTCCACCGAGACGGGCCGCTCCCAGGCCACGCCCGACGCCTCCGGGTTCATGTAGATGCCGGTACCTGGGTCGAACAGGTACTCGAGGTCGGTGACCAGGCTGATCGTCGGGATGGCGAGCAACGCGTCGTCGACGACCTCGGCGTAGGCGGGCGCCTCGACGATCTCGGGGTCCATCTCGTAGTCGGCGGGCAGCGACGAGCTGCCGTTCTTCCACGCCGACGGGTAGCCCTCGGGCGAGTTGTCCTGTGCGGCGACGTCGGCGACGAACAGGTAGGTGTGCGTCTGCACGTCGGACGCGACGAAGCCGTCGCGCACCGCGATCGCCCGCACCACGGCCGTCGTGGCGATGGGCATCGGCGCGCTGTAGACGTCCCCGGCCGTGGCGGACGGGGTGCTGCCGTCGGTCGTGTTGCGGAGGGTCGCGCCGTCGGTGTCGCAGGTGAGCGCGAGATCGAAGCTGGCGTCGTAGAGCCCGCGCACGTGGTCGAACGCGGGCTCGGCCACGAGCCCCGCGTAGCCCTCGGCGTTGGCCGAGCCCGGGGTCGGCACGGTGAAGAAGCAGTGCGCGCTCGGGTCGATGTCGGTGTCGCTGGCGACCAGCTCGGGCAGGATGAGCAGATCGGTGCTCGTCGTCCCGCTGTTGAGGCCGTGGATGGCCAACACGTTGTCGCCGGGCTCCAGGAGCCCCAGGTGGCCCGAGACGTCGATGCTCTCGAAGACGACGGCGGCCGAATCGGCGTGGCCCACGGTGGCGGCGGCATCGTAGCCGAGGGTCTCGGGCGCATTGCGTCGCGCCACCTCGGTGCCGTTCAGGTACGCCACGAACCCGTCGTCGTACTTCATCCGCAGGGTCAGGACGTCGAAGCGCGCCGGGTCGTCGACCGCGAAGGGGACGCGCACGTAGGCGGTCGCCGTCGCCCCGTACATGGCGCTCTCGAGGTCGAGGCCGATGAGGCCCTCGTACCCCGCGCGGCGCTCGTAGCCCGCGCCGGTGGTGCCGTGCTCCCACGACGAGTCGTCGAGGCCCTGCTGCGTCCAGGTCAGCCCCAGCGAGTCGTCGGTCGGCACGAGGGCGGTGGCGGGGGCGAAGCTCGCGATCAGGGTCTCGGCCTCGATGGGCGCCAGGCCGTAGGACACGTCGGACCGCTGCGCCGGGTACGGCCACGGGTACTCCGACACCGGCGTGCCGCCGGGCTCGACGAGCGCCAGGTAGTCCCCGTCGCCCGCCAATGCGAAGTTGGTGTGGAGCTCGCCTGCGGGGTCGCGGCGGTCCTTCTCCGAGGCGAAGACCAGGAGGTAGTCGCCTGGCTCGACGCTCACGGCGGGGAAGGTCCACTTGTCGAGGCAGCCGGCCTCGTCGGTCAGGTGCCAGCCGGCGAGCTCGATGCTGGCCGCGGTCGGGTTGTGGAGCTCGATCCAGTCGGACCGGTCGCCGTCCACGTCGACCAGCGCCGAGTCGTTGATGGCCAGGAACTCGGTGATGAGCGGATGGCCGGAGAGCAGGACGCGCGGCTCGAGCGGCTCGAGGCGCAGGCGGGAGCGCCGCCGACGGCTCTCGTTGCGGCGCCGAAGCCAACGGCTGGGATGCCTCATCGCATCGCCTGCTACACGTGTGAGAGCCGCCTGTCGCGCGCACGGGCGCGAGGCCATGCGCCGGGGCGCCCGCCGACACGCCGCGGGGCCTCCAGGCACTGGCCAGAGCACACCCGCTCCGTTCGTGCCGCGATGCCCTGCGCGATGAGGTGAGCGCGCTCCTTCCTCTCCGAGGCGCGGCCCTTCTTACCGAGTCTATCGTATCGCGCGCGGCATCGGCGATCAAGACATACGGCCCAAATCCTGATGCGCGGGCCG
This sequence comes from uncultured bacterium, assembly GCA_965603035.1. Lineage (GTDB taxonomy): Bacteria > Planctomycetota > PUPC01 > DSUN01 > DSUN01 > CAZDNN01. The sequence continues at coordinate 1,529 of CBFDBL010000578.1, read as the reverse complement.
CGGCACCGGAGTCACGCTCATCGGCGCGGACCCGACGGCGCACGTCGCAGGGCAGCTTGACACCTGCCGCGTGGCGGGGTATCCCTATCCCCGGCGCTGCGCACTTCGCCCCCCGCCCGCCGCGCTTTCGCTGCGAGGCTCATATCCCGGGGGCTTGGGCTCGAGGAGTAGACAGAGATGGACGGGACGATCGTGCTCCTTGCCGTCGGCCTGGCGCTGCTCGGAGCTGCGCGAGACGATGCCCCGCGGAAGGTCGTGCCGCCTCAGCCGCCGATCGTGAACGCCCCTGTCCTTGCCGCGAAGCGCGTCAGGAACGAGGTGGCCGACGGCGAGCTCGTGCTCGGCGTGGTCGTCGGACGAGAGGCCAGGGCCTATCCCATCAACATGCTCACCGGCCCCCGGCGCGAGATCATCAACGACACCCTGGGCGGGCAGCCGATCGCGGCCACCTGGTGACACCTCTGCCACAATGGCGTCGTGTACGCCAGAACGGCAGGCGACGAGACCCTCACCTTCTTCGTATCGGGCATGCTCTGGCGCCGCAGCCTCGTGATGCAGGACAAGCCCACGGGCACCCTCTGGAGCCACATCCTCGGCGAGGCCATCGAAGGCAAGCTCGAGGGCAGGCGCCTCGATACCCTCCCCTCCGTCATGACCACCTGGAAGGACTGGCTGCGGACGCACCCCGACACGACCGTGTTGAGCCTCCGCCGAACCAGCAAGGAGTTCGTCAGGGACTTCTATGCGCGGCGCAAGCCTGGCCGGTTCGTCTTCGGCTGGCTTGTCGAGCGGAAGGCGTTCCACGTCCGGCTCGACGCGCTGCTGGGGAAGACCCTCGTCAACTGCACGTGCGAGCGGATGCCGCTGCTCGTGGTGTTCGAGCCCGACAGCACAGCGACCCGTCTGTTCTCGCGGCGGGTCGGTGACCGCGTCCTCGGCTTCGCGATGGCGAGCAAGGGGCTGCTCCGCGACAAGCAGACCGGCTCGACGTGGAACCCCGCAACGGGCGTCGCGCTGGCAGGCCCCCTCGCTGGCAAACAGCTCGCGCACGAGGTCGGCATCATGTCCTACGCCCAGGCGTGGAAGGCATTCCACCCGGACAGTGAAGAAGCGATACAGCGGTGAGCGGAGGCCCGGCGAAAGAAACCGCCGTCAGCCCGTCAGGGCCTCTTTGTGAGGCCCATGTGCACGTCGCCGACGTAGCGCTCGCCGAAGCACCGCGCACGCGTCCTATCCGCACGGCCAGTGTGACGGGAAGCCAGGCGACGGCCAACCACACGACCCAGGCCGCTCGGCGGGCAGTGGCTCCACGCCGAGAGTGCGTGACGTCTCGGTCGCTCAGTCGGCCTGCTCGACGGCCCGCTTGCGCGTCGGCCAGTTCAGGCCGTCGGTCGGCCGGCTCCACTGCGGCGTGGCCAGGCTGACCCCGTAGCCCACCACGACGCACGTGAGGATGCCGATCACGGCGTACAGGTAGAAGTGCAGTGGGGTGTAGGAGAAGATCACCACCGGCGCCCTGAGAAACAGCG
>CBFDBL010000577.1:0-4475 GCA_965603035.1 uncultured bacterium | reverse complement strand
CTCAACGTCGCCACCGACGGCACTCCCGTCGTGGCCACGGACGCCATGCTCGCCGCCGCCCGATCGGAGCCCGAGCCCTTCGGCCTCTGGCTGCGCGAGGCGGCGCTCGACGACGGCCGGCTCGTGCTGCTCGTCGCGCGATGGCTGGCGCACCTCGCCGGCTTCCGCCATCGCTGCGCGCACGTCTTCCTCGACCATCCCACGCGGCCCGACTACGCGTGCGTCCAGATCGCAGCTTCGGCAAGCTCACGGGCCCGGGCGGCCTGGACGTCGTGCTGGGCGGCCATGCCAAGGGCACGGCGGGTCTCGACGAGACGCTGACCGAGGAGTTGCGCGACGAGCTGGGCCTCGACGCCGCGGCCGACGTGGTGGACCTCGCGCCTATCGGGGCCTACGACTACCACGGCACCGCCGCCCTCTTCGACCCGCAGAACATCGAGCACCGCACGGTCTACCGCGGCCGCCTGCGGCCCGGGGCGCTCGCCAGGGCGTGCTTCGCCGACGGCGAGGTCGCGGCCCTCTGCGTCTTCGCGCTGCCCGAGCTGCGCCGCTACCTCGAGGCCTTCCCCGAGCGCGTCGCCTCGGGCCTGCTCGCGTCCTTCCCGCTCTACGCCGCGCAGAGAGGCCTGCCTTGACCCTCCGCCCGCTTTCTGCTAGCTTCCGCATCGCGGGGTGAGAGGGAGGAACGAGGAGCTGATATGCCGTCGTCCTGCCGCGCCGCGGCCGCGCTGGCGCTCTGTGTCGTATTGGTGGGCTGCGGGCTGCCGCGCCGGGTCATGGACCGCGTGGACCGCCGCCTCGACCGCTCGGGACCGCCGCCGCCCGTCCCGCCTCCCGTGCCACCGGCGGTGCCACCGCCGCCTCCGCCGCCCCCGCCGCCGCGGCGGGCGCGGAACCCGGTGGCCGCCGTCCTGCTCTACCTGCCCAACCGCGCGCTCGACCTGACCGACGTGGCGTCGGCCGGCATCGCGCCGCCCAGCATCCCCTACCTGCTGCCGGGCCTCGTCCACATCAACGTCCACGCCACGCGCGCCGTCCAGTTCGGGGCGGGCAGCACCCACGGCAACTTCCTCGGCAAGGGCTACGGCCGCCTGCTGGCCTGGAGCTTCGTCCACCGCGAGATCTCGCTGCTGTGCTTCACCGCCTGCCGGCTGAAGCACCGCGGCTCGATCCTCGCCGAGGGCGACGAGACCGACCTGAGGCGCCGCGGCATCCTCCGCCCCAGCGACGAGCCCTTCGCCCGCGGCCAAATGGACTACTTCGCGCTCGGCGCCGAGGCCGCGCTGCCCGTCGTCGCCTTCCAGCTCGACCTCCATCCCGCCGAGCTCTTCGACTTCCTCGCCGGCCTGGCCTTCGCCGACCCCAGCGGCGACGACTGGTGACGCCAACGACCCCACTGGGCGCCAGAGGAACGACCGCCATGGGTGGCAGCCCTCCCCTCACCTCGAAACCCCTGCTGACCCGGCACCCGAGCAACCCCGTCCTGACCCACGACGACGTCCCGTACCGCGCCACCCTGGTGTTCAACGCCGGGGTGGCGAAGTGGCGGGGCCGGTACGTCATGGTCTTCCGCAACGACTACGGCGAGTGGGGCGTGCCGCGCTTCGAGGGCACCAACCTCGGGCTGGCGTTCAGCGACGACGGCGTGCGCTGGGAGGTCGCGCCCGAGCCGTGCTTCGAGCTGCGCGATGGGGAGATCCGACGCGGCTACGACCCACGCCTGACCGTCATCGACGACCGCGTCTACATGTGCTTCGCCGTGGACACCCGGCACGGGGTGCGGGGCGGCATCGCCGTGACCGACGACCTCGAGCACTTCGAGATCCTGAGCCTCTCGGTGCCCGACAACCGCAACATGGTGCTCTTCCCCGAGCGGGTCGGCGGGAAGTACGTGCGGCTCGAGCGGCCCTTCCCCGTCTACAGCCGGGGCGGCGGCGAGCTGTTCGACGTCTGGCTGAGCGATTCGCCCGACCTGCGCTACTGGGGCAGCTCGGCCCTCGTGCTGGGCACCGAGGACGTGCCCTGGGCCAACGCGAAGATCGGCCCCGCGGCGCCGCCCGTCAGGACCGAGAAGGGCTGGCTGACGACCTTCCACGCCGTGGACAAGGACGACAGCCGCGGCAAGAACGGCTGGGAGGCGACGTGGAGGAAGCGCTACACCGTCGGCCTCATGCTGCTCGATCTCGAGGACCCGCGCCGGATCGTCGGCTTGTGCAAGCAGCCGATCCTGGTGCCCGAGGCGCCCTACGAGGTGAGCGGCGGCTTCCGCAACCACGTGATCTTCCCCGGCGGCATGCTCCTCGAGCCCGACGGCGAAGTGAAGCTCTACTACGGCGCGGCCGACACCGTCACCTGCTTGGCGACGGGGCACGTGGACGATCTGGTGAGGGCGTGTCTGGAGGGGTAGAGAGAATGGGTGCGGTTCCGGGTTGCGGGTGCCGGGTTGCGGGGGTACGGAAGACGGCGTGGTGCCTCACCGTGCTGGTCGCAGTGCAACAGGCCTCGTGGGCTGCCGCAGCCGGCTTCGAGCGGCGCTGGGTCTACGCGTCGGAGACGTCGGCCGTGCTCTACTGGACGACGGGCGACGTCACGGTGCCGGCACGGAGCTATGTCGAGTATGAGACACCGGGCAGGGAGAGGACGAGAACGCCGCTGACGCTCGAGGCGCGCTGGGCGCAGTGGCATCGCATCAGGGGCCTGCCGCCCGACCGAGCCAGGACGTGCCGCCTGGTCAACGTCGATCCCAAGACTGGCGCCGAGACGAAGAGCGAGCCCATCGAGGTGCCCTCGCTGCGCGACACGAAGGCCATCCGCATCCCCCAGCAGGTCACGGGGCCGCCCTTCGTGCTCGACAAGCCGGGCGCGACCTACGTGCTGACCGAGGACGTGCGGGCCAAGGGCACGGCATTCGAGATTGCGGCGCCCGACGTGACCCTCGACCTCGACGGCCACACCGTCGTCTTCGGCGACGACACCGACGACCAGGTCCGCGGCGTCTGGGCACACAACCAGGGCAAGGCGACGATCTGCAACGGCCACGTCGCCCAGGGCCGCCGCTCGAAGGCCTACAGCACCGCGGTCGAGAGCCGCTGGCGCGAGGCGCCGACCGAGATCTTCGCCATCAGCACCGACGTCCACCTCCGCTGCGCCTACCCCGTCAAGTTCCTCGGCAAGGCGACCGACGTCGCCGTCCACCACAACCTGCTCGCCAGCCGCGTCATCGACCTCGAGAGCCGACACTACCCGGGCAACGACCTGCTGCGGCTCGACGTCAGCGGCGGCGCCATCGCCGTGCACGACAACCTCCTGACCGAGGGCTGCCACGTCGGCATCCGCCTCGCCGGCCAGGGCGGCAAGGTCGAGGTCCACCACAACGACATCCGCCACCACCAGCAATACGTCAACGGCTACGCCATCGCCGCAAGCTGCCCAGGCATGGACGTCCACCACAACCGAATCACCTCCTGCGGGCGCGGCGTGCACCTGACGCGCGAGGGCATCCGCCTCCACCACAACCACCTCGACCTGTTCGGCCACCAGCACCTCGACGACATCCCCGCCAAGTCGAGGCCCTTCAAGCACCAGCAGGTCGAGCTCCACGGCATCAAGTTCGAAGGCAAGCGGGTCAAGAACTGCAAGGTCCACGACAACTTCGTCCGCATCGTGCAGCGCCAGCCCCTCGACTCCCAGGGCCGCGGCGCCGCCGAGCACAAGGTCACGACAGGCGTCTACCTGCGCGGCAAGCCCACGGCCCTCCATCGCGACCGCCTCGTCGATGCGACACGGCGCTGGGAGAAGGACCGCTGGCGGCAGTACCTCGTGAAGTACGCGCCCGACGCCCCGCCAGCGCGCATCACAGGCAACGACGCCACCACCCTCTTCGGCGAGCTCCGCGCCGCGAAGCCGAGTGAGTACACCATCTACCAGCGATGGGAGTACGTGCCGGCCACGCCGCTGAACGTCGCGTGCTACGACCCCAACGCGGCCAACGAGGTCTACGACAACACCTTCGTGGCCGTGACGACCTACCGGGCGACGCGCCACGGCGGCTACGGGCGCTCGGGGCAGTGGGCGGCCGCGCTCTACCTGGTCGGGATGGACAAGGGCCGCGCGGCCGGCGACGGCTTCTCCATCCACATCCACGGCAACCGCTTCCAGAGCAACGACCTGTTCGTCGGCGCGGCGCGGCCGGTGACCATGACCGTGCGGGTCGAGGGGAACCGCTTCGAGCTGGCGAAGGAGTCGCCGCCGACGGAGGGCCGCAGTCCCTTCCGTCGGATCGGCCCGGCGCTGGAGGCAAGCATCAAGGCAGGCGGCAACCAGGGCCTCTGAGGCCCGGCCCTCTCCCTTCGGGAGAGGGCGCCCGGCCGAACCGTAGCGAGGCAGGGCGGGTGAGGGCCGCAGCAGCGAGGGGTGTGGTCGCCAGGACGGGCGCTACCTACTTGGTACCGCTCTCACCCGCCGCGCCGTCCGCT
>CBFDBL010000576.1:0-4491 GCA_965603035.1 uncultured bacterium | reverse complement strand
GAGGTCGTGGTGGAGGAGACGCGGCCCGTGCCGCTCGAGCACCGCCTGTGGGCCGACGGCTGCGGGCTGCTGACGCTCGGCCAGCTCGAGGAGCTCATGGGCCGGCGGGCGCGCGGCCAGCGGCTCAAGCGCCTGCCCCGCCTCGGCTGCGAGGCGCTCCTGAACCACATCGAGGCCGAGGGGCGCCTGCCCTGCCTCTACTTCTGCTTCAACCGCCGGCTCTGCGAGGTCCGCGCGGAACAGAACGCCCGGCGCAGCCTGCTCACCGCGGCCGAGGCCAAGCGGGTCGCCGCGATGTTCGACGAGCTGTGCGAGCGCTTCGGCGTCAGCCACGAGGCGAGCGCCATCCAGATGGGCGACCTGGTCCGCCGCGGCGTCGCCTTCCACCACGCCGGCATCCTGCCCACGCTCAAGGAGGTGGTCGAGCGCCTGTTCACCTCGGGCCTGGTCAAGATGCTCTTCGCCACCGAGACCTTCGCCCTCGGCGTCAACATGCCCGCGCAGACCGTCGTCCTCGACTCCGTCGCGAAGTTCCACGGCACCCACTTCGGCTACCTGCGCGCCCGCGAGTACCAGCAGATGGCCGGCCGGGCCGGGCGCCGGGGCATGGACAGCCAGGGCTACGTGTTCGCCCGCGTGGACCTCGACGAGGCGACCTTCCACGGCGTCAAGCACGTCGTCGCCGGCACGCCCGAGCGGGTCGAGAGCCAGTTCAACCTCGGCTATGCGACCATCCTGAGCCTCTACGGCCGCTGGCGCGAGCGGCTCGTCGAGGTCTGCGAGAGCAGCTTCGCCGCCTACCAGCACCGCCAGCGCCGCCGCTCGGGCAAGCCGCGCCGCAGGAAGAAGGACCGGCCGAAGCACGCGGCCCGACACCCCGGCCTCCGCAAGCTGCTCGAGATGCGGCTCAAGGTGCTCCGCACCCTCGGCTACCTGGGCAAGCGCGGCCCGACGGCCAAGGGGCGCTTCGCCCTCCACACCCCGGGCTACGAGCTACAGACCACCGAGCTGTTCTACGCAGGCATCCTCGAGGACCTCAGCCCGCACGAGCTGAACATCCTGCTCAGCGCGCTCATCTACGAGGCCCGCCGCGGCCGCCACCGCCGCATCCCCAAGAGCCTGCTCGGGCGCGTCCGACGCCGCGCCGTCCGCGCCGTCCGCCACATCCACGACCTCGAGCGCGCCGCCGGCATCCCCGACCCCGTCCGCAAGCCCGACCTCCACCTCGGCATGGCCGTCAACGCCTGGAGCCGCGGCGCCGACTTCGCCGACCTCGTCGCCCACACCGACGCCGCCGAGGGCGACATCATCCGCACCCTCCGCATGACCATCCAGCTCCTCCGCCAGCTCCGCAAGGCCTCCAAGAGCAGGGAGTTCCACGACAAGCTCCTCCACGCCGCTCGCTGCATCAACCGCGGCCCCGTCGACGCCGAGCGCCAGCTCCGCGCCGGCTGCGACGCCGCCGCCCAGAACGCCATCGAGCCACCCGCACCAGCGGACGCAGACGGGCTGTCGTGATGTCGGGAGGGAGGGCCAGCGCGACGCGGCGGCTCAGCGCTCGTGCGTGCCCGCGTCGGCCGCGTCGAACAGATCGACCGTCCAGGCCAGGGCGAGCAGCACGTGGTTGGGGAACCGAGCTCGCTCGGCGACGCGCGACGACGTGCAGGGAACGACCAGCACGAGCCCGCCCTGGCTCAACTCATCCCGCGAGACGACGACGGCGGGACGCTCCCAGCCCTCGTGGAAGTTCACGAGCCACACGTCGCCCTGGCAGGGCAGCGGAGGCATTACGGCTCCTCGGCACGCATCTGTGCGGCGAGGTGGCCTCGACAGGCACGGACGAACTCGACGTCCTCCGCCTCGATCGCCGGCGGCAGCGACGACGGGCCATCCCCGCCCGGGCCGCCCACCACGGCCAGCACTACTCGGGCCCCCTCGCGGACCCGTGCGCCCTTCGGGAGCCGGATCACGCCGTTCCTCACCGTGGCCGTGAATGTCCTCATGCCGACGCTCTCCACTGTCGCTGCGCGCAGTCTACCCCATCCCCGCGCGGCATGCAAGCACCCTCGCCTCAGGGCGACGGGCGCCGTGCGGCGGCCATCGCCTTGTCTGCTGCGCCCGTTCCCGCTATACTCCTGGCGACCGCACCGTCGAGCCGCAAGGGAAGCACGATGAAGACTCGCACGATGTGCGCTCTGCTCATCCTGGCGCTCCGGCCGCTGGCCACTGAAGGCGGCGCGCCCGACACCGACTGGCCCCACTGGCGCGGGCCGACGCGAGACGGCATCAGCGCCGAGAGCTCGGGGTGGCCCACCGGCTGGCCGCCGAAGAAGCTGTGGACCGCGAACCTCGGCTACGGCTGCACGTCGCCCATCATCGCCGACGGCAGGCTCTACGTGATGGGATGGGCGGGCGGTGACCGCAGGCGCAACACCGGCGGCGCCGACACTGTCTTCTGCTTCGACGCCCGCACCGGCACCCTCCTCTGGAAGCAGACCTACCCCTGCACCTACCATCCCCGCAAGCGCTCCGGCGACTTCGGCCAGTACGGCGGCCCGAACTCCACCCCCACCCTCGACCGCGACACCGGCTGGCTCTACACCCTCAGCACCGACGGCGACCTCCGCGTCTGGGACACCCGCCAGGACGGCAAGCTCGTCTGGGCCAAGAACCTCTACGAGCTCCACGACCCACCCCAGCGGCCCGACGTGGGCCGCGGGTGCCGCGACTACGGCTTCCCCACCTCCCCCTTCATCCTCGGCGACAGGCTCATCCTCGAGGTCGGCGCCCGCGACGGCACCGTCATGGCCTTCGACAAGCAGACTTTCGAGCTGAAGTGGAAGTCCCAGTACACCGACCACGCCGGCCACACCGGCGGCCCGGCGCCCCTGACCGTCGGCGGCGCCCCCTGCCTCGCCGTCCTCACCCTGCGGAACCTCGTCGTGATGCGGATCGACCCGGGGCACGAGGGCGAGACGGTCGCCACGGCGCCCTGGGTCACCGAGTTCGCCTGCAACATCCCCACCCCCGCCGTCGCCGGCAGCCGCGTGCTGGTCAGCTCGGGCTACAACCACTCCCACGCCAGGCTCTTCGAGATCGCGCGGGACAGCGCCCGCGAGCTGTGGACGACGCAGAAGGCACACGCGGTGACCGGCACGCCGGTGATCTACCGCGACCGCGTCTTCATGATCCACTCCTCCCTCCAGTGCGTGGACCTCGCGTCGGGCAAGCTGCTGTGGCGCGGCGGCAACTTCGGCAACGGCACGTGCCTGGTCACGAGGGGCGACGACAAGGTCATCGTCTTCGGCCGCGGCCGCCTGGCGCTCGTCGAGGCTCGGCCCGAGGGGGACGAGTACCGCGAGCTCCACGCCACGGACCGCCTGCTGCGCGGCACCTGCTACCCCCAGGTCACCCTCTCCGACGGCGTCGTGGCGTGCAAGGACCGCAACGGCGGGATGGTCGTCCTCTCGGTGCGTGCCGTGCCCGACACCACGCCGCCGCGGATCCTGTCGGCGACGGCCGCGGGCACGCCCAACGAGGTCCGCCTCCGCTTCTCCGAGCCGCTCGACCCCCAGACCGCCAAGGACACGGGCAGCTACGCCATCGACTACGGCGTCCAGATCGCCTCGGCAAGGCTCGCCGCCGACGGCTCGACCGTCACGCTCGCCGTCTCGACCCTCCGCGAGGGCGGCACCTACACCCTCACCGTCCGCGACCTCCGCGACCGCGCCGCCAAGCCCAACCGCCTCGCCGCTCCCGCCAAGGCACCCTTCCGCTACACCCCGACCCGCCGCGCCACCGACGGCCTCGTCGCCCTCTTCCGCTTCGACGAGGGCAAGGGCACCACCGTCGCCGACGCCTCGGGCACGGGGCCCGCGCTCGACCTCACGATCCGCGACCCCTCCGCCATACGGTGGACGAACGATGGCCTCGTCATCGCCAAGCCCGCCGCCATCGAATCGGCCGGCCCGCCGAAGACGCTCATCGACGCCTGCCGCCGCTCGAACGCCATCACCATCGAGGCCTGGCTCCAGCCCGCCAACACGCGCCAGGGCGGCCCCGCTCGCATCGTCTCCCTCTCCAAGGGCCCCTACCAGCGCAACGTCACCCTCGGCCAGGAGCGCGACGGCTACGACGTGCGCCTGCGCACCACGACCACAGGGGAGAACGGGATGAAGCCCTCGCTCGGCGCCGGCGGCTGCGCCTCCGCCAAGCTCAGCCACGTCGTCTACACCCGCGACGCCGAGGGCAAGGCCCGCCTCTACGTCAACGGCGCCGTCAAGGCCGAGCGCACCATCGGCGGCGACCTGGGCAACTGGGACCCCGCCCACCGCCTCGCCCTCGCCAACGAGCTGACCCGCGACCGCCCCTGGCTCGGCACCCTTCACCTCGTCGCCCTCTACGCCCGCGCCCTCACCCCCGACGAGGTCGCCATGAACCACCGCGCGGGGCCGTAGGGCAATCAGGCACGGAAGTCCCTACTGCGTATGG
>CBFDBL010000575.1:0-4493 GCA_965603035.1 uncultured bacterium | reverse complement strand
CGAGCCCGACGGCACTGGTCCTGGCCGCACTGCTGTCCGCCCCCGGCGCCTCGGGCGACGTGGCGGTCTCGACGGCCGACGGGCTGCGGCGAGCGCTGCGCGCGGCGGCGCCCGGCACCCGTATCCTGGTGGCGCCTGGCGACTACCGCGGCTACTTCTCTGCCACAGGGCTCCACGGGACGGACGAGCGGCCCATCGTCGTCGCCGCGGCCGACCCCGCGCGGCCCCCCGTGCTCCACGGCGCCGGCGAGTGCCTGCACCTCAGCGACGTGAGCCACCTGGTCCTCCGCCGCCTCGTGCTCGTGCGCGCCAGGGTCAACTGCCTGAACATCGACGACGGCGGCACGTTCGACACCCCGTCGCACCACGTCGTGCTCGATGGGCTCACCGTCCGCGACATCACCCTCGACGGCAACCGCGACGCGATCAAGCTCTCGGGGCTGGATGACTTCCTGGTGCGGGACTGCACGGTGGAACGCTGGGGCTCGGGCGGCTCGGGCATCGACATGATGGGCTGCCACCGCGGGCTCGTCGTGGGCTGCACCTTCCGCCACCGCAACGGGCAGGGGGCGACGGGGGTCCAGGCCAAGGGCGGGAGCCGCGACGTCGTGGTTCACGGCTGCCGCTTCGCCGATGCCGGGCAACGGGCCGTGAACCTGGGCGGGTACGCCGACGCGCTGATGCGCCCCCCCGACGCGACCTGCCAGGCCACGCGGGTCGCCGCTGTGGGGAACGTGATCGTCGGCTCGAAGGCGGCGGTCGCCTTCGTCGGCTCCGACGGCTGCATTGCCAGCTACAACACGATCTACCGCCCGACGGCCTGGGTGCTCCGCATCCTCCAGGAGGTCCGGCAGCCGCCGTTCGTGCCGTGCCGCAACGGCGAGCTGCGCGGCAACCTCGTCGTGTGGCGGTGGCGCGAGCTGAAGACCGCGGCCGACGTGCGCGGCGGCACCGAGCCCAAGACGTTCCGCTTCGCCAGCAACTGGTGGTTCTGCGAGGACCGCCCCAGCCGCAGCCGCCCCGACCTGCCCGCGCCCGACTACGACGGCATCGTCGGCCGCGACCCGGGCCTCGTGGTGGAAGGCCTGTCCGTCGCGGCCCGCGACGCGCCGGACCATGGCGCCCACGCGCCCCGCGCGGCCGAGCTCTTCGCCGAGCTCGGCCCGAAGCTCGCACCATGGGCCTTCGCGACCGCGCGCAAGCTCAGCGAGAGCGGACGCGACAGACCCCTCGCCCCCTCGGACCCGCGAGGCCAGTGAAGGAGGACGGCCATCATGCAGGATCTGCGGTATCAGGCGCAGCGGCGGAGCCGCGAGGAGCTGCTCGAGCACATGGGAGCGTTCGAGCTGGAGCTGAAGTTCTCGGTCGGCATCTGGTACTTCGCGCCGGGCGGCGGGCGGTTCCACGAGCAGTATGGGCCCGACGTGCCGCTCGAGCGGCGGATCGAGATGGCGGCCGAGTGGGCGAAGTGGGGCGTCGCGGGCATCGAGGCCCACTACCCGACCGAGGCCAACGAGGAGAACCTCGCTCTCTACAAGCAGCTCGAGGCCGACACCGGCATCCGCCTCACCAACATCGGGCCGTGGATCTTCTTCGACAAGGCCTACGAGTTCGGCTCCCTGTCCAGCCCCATCGCCGCCGCCCGCGACAAGGCACGCGACACCCTGGTCCGCGCGCTCAAGTTCGTCAAGCGGGCCGAGGCCGACCACGTGGGCATCTGGCCGGGCATCGACGGCTACACCTACCCGCTCGGCACCCTGTTCTACGACATGTGGGACCGCTTCGAGGACGCCGTCGCCAGCGCGATGGACGCGGTGCCCGGCATCCGCGTCGCCATCGAGCCGAAGCCCTACGAGCCGGCGCCGAACAACATCTACCGCACGACCGCCGACGGCCTGCTCGCCTGCCGCGACATCGAGGCACGCCTCCAGCACCCCGACAACCAGCGGCTCCTGGCCGACGGCCACAAGATGCTCGTCATGCAGCCCGAGATCGGCCACGTCTGCATGGGCTTCGAGGACGTGCCGTACGCCTTCGCACGCTGCGCACGCCAGGGCCGGCTCGGCAACACCCACTGGAACAGCCAGCCGCTCGGCAACTACGACCAGGACCTCAACGTGGGCGTCGTCGGCTGGGAGAAGGCCGAGGCACTGCTCTACCTGCTCAAGATGATCGGCTACCAGGGGTACTTCTGCTTCGACATCAACCCCGAGCGGATGCCAGTCGAGAAGGCCGTCGAGATCAACTGCCGCGTCCTCCGCATCATGAACGACCGCATCAACCGCCTGCCCCACGAGCAGATCCTCGACGCCTGGTTCGACCCCGCCGCCCACCGCGGCGACCTCGAGATGATCCTCGCCGAGGCGCGGGCCTAGCTGCGTCGGCTCGCTTGACTCCGCGCGCCCCTTGCGCTAGGATTCGTCGCAACCCAGTGACCGCGGCGGAGGCATGAGATGCCCGACGATGACAAGCCACAGGACGAGCAGCCCCAGGCCGAGGGCGAGGCCACACTGCCCAAGCCCGAGGTCGCCGTCATCATCTCCAGCCTGGTCACCCAGGCACTCATCGGCCTGGGGATGATGGACCACCCGATCTCCAACAAGAAGGAGGTCGATCGGCAGAGCGCCAAGTTCTCGATCGACCTGCTCCAGGTGCTCCAGGAGAAGACGAAGGGCAACCTCACCGACGTCGAGCAGCGCTTCCTCGACACCGTGCTGCACGACCTGCGGATGAAGTTCGTCGAACTCGGCAAGTAGTAGAGCAACCCCATGGATCTCCCCACCAGTCAGGCCATCCGCGACATTGTCGGCTCGCTCCAGGGCCAGCTCCCGCGAGAGACCTACGAGAGGGTGGCGCCGCTGCTCAGCAACCTCATCGCGCTGCTCGAGCGCGCGCACGAGGACGAGCGCCGCCAGCTCCGCGCCGAGCGCGCCGCGCTCGACAAGGACCGGGAGTCGGTGAACCTCGCCCGCCACAGTCTCGACCGCGAGCGCGAGGCCCTCACCCGCGAGCGCGAGATCGTCGAGAAGGAGAAGCAGCTCGCCCAGCTCTGGCGCGAGGCCCGCGACGCCCTCGACGCCGCCGGCGGGTCCATCCAGCCAGGAACCTGATCCCCTCCACCGACAGCCTCAGGCCGGTGGCACGGCCTCTTGCCCGCCCGGCGGCGCGAGCCAGCCGGCCGGCATCTCCGAAGGAGGGACGCGGACGGCGACCTGCCGCCGTTTCGAGGACCTCACCCTCGCCTCTCCGCCCCCTATCCTTCTCCCGCGGCGTGTGCTGTCGCATCTCGCCGACGCATACATGCTCGGTGCGGCCGGGCTCGCCGCGCGCGATGACGCAAGGGGTCTGCGGCAGTCAGCCCCGAGGGCTTTGACAGGGGCACCGTGGCTCTGGGCCACGTCCTGCCAGCGGCCGTGGCGCTGCACCGCCAGCGAGGGGCTGCGAGCGAACGACCGATCTGCTGCCGCGGCCAGCATCCTCGACCGCCGCCGCCAATGCAAAGGTCTTTGGAAGGGGGTCTGGCTATTGGGAGAAGCCGTTCTCCTCAAGAAAGGTCCCCCCAGCTCCTCTCTTCACTTCGCTGAAGTCTTACCTTATACAGAGGTCGATAGCCCCCGCAGGGGGCGTTTGGACCGTAGCCCAGCGCCTGCCCTGAGCGAAGCCGAATGGGGCGACCGACGGGAACCCTGGGGGCCCGGCGCGAACCCGGCCAGAGCCCGTGAGGGGCGATTCTCCGCCGGAAACGGGCTCGCACACGAGCGGCGAGACTCGCCCCCGGCGGGGCTCTACGTCTGGGGACGCCCCCCTTCCCACGGTTTCCTTCGGTCACCCTGGGCTACGGCCAGGACGCCCCTGGCGGGGCTGCGAGCCGCAGTCCGCAAGCACAGCGCCGACTTGTGGGCAAGGCTGAGGGCCAGAGGGGAGGGCGAAGCTCCCGCTGAGCCGCAGACGAGGCCCGCGCCCTATGAAGAGGTCCGCCCGCCGAAGGCGGACGGCGGCTGGGCAGGAGCCTCGCCCTCCCATCACCTCATTGCGGAACGGGCTCTTCGGCAGGCCCCAGGCCCATGGGAGGGGGCGGTCGGCGGCCGCCGTGCGTGCAGGCGAGTGTCCCAATTCACAGGACGCGTGTACGCCCCCTTTACGGCCGCCTACGGGCAGATTTGCGAAACAGGTCTCCTGGGTCGCGCAAGGCCGCCGGCAGGCCCCAGACGGCCCCTCAGCGTGTCGGAAATATCGGACTCGCAACCGTATACCTGGCAACGACTTGCGGAGGCCGAAATCCGCTGGATCCGGCGCTGAGCCCCAGGCGCATTGTCGGCAGGCCGGGCTTGGTGGGGATGCGCCGCCCTTCCTGCGCCACCTCGCTCCACTCCCACGGGACAGGCTCTGCACAGGCGCCGAGCGCTGCGGCGGTGACCGCGATGGGCAAGGGCCGCATGGCCTAGCCCGCATTTCTCACCAGGTTTTGTCGTGGACGCCACAACGACATGCCA
>CBFDBL010000574.1:0-4513 GCA_965603035.1 uncultured bacterium | reverse complement strand
CGGAGAAGACGACCGTCAACCAGAACGGGATCATCCTCTCGTGGGGACAGAACAACGCGGGCAAGAAGTGGACGTTCCGCGTGCAGGACAGCAACGGCACCAAAGGGACCATCCGCCTCGAGGTGAATGGCGGCTACATCGTCGGGAACACCGTGGTGACCGACGGCGATTGGCACCACGTGGCTGCTACCTGGTTCGACGACGACTCGCCGAACGTCCGGGACGTGCTGCTCTACGTGGATGGTGTGCTCGACGCCGACTTTGGCGGCACTCCGGCCCCCAGCGCATCGCTGTCCAAGTTTGTCAACACAGGTTCCAGTGCCAACGTGGCGATCGGCGGATTCAGCGGAGGCAACATTTCCGGCACCAGGTTCCAGGGCTGGATCGACGACGTGCGGATCTACGACGAGGCGCTCTCGGCGGGGCAGATCTACACGCTTGCCGTGCCGGAGCCGTCGAGCCTCGTGTTGATCGCCGGCGGTCTGATCGGGCTGTGCGGCAGGCTGCGTCGCCGCCGCGGGCGCTGAACGCCGCCGCGACCGCAGCGCCCTCATCCTCTCCTCGACACAAGCGGCCCTGCCGATGGGACAGGCAGCCCGGCGGCCGCGAGCCATGCCTACTGGTCGAAGAAGCCTTCCTTGAGGCTGGGATCGGGCTCGGCGAGCTTGCCTCTGTGGTAGTTCCACGTCGCCAGGGCCATCTCCTTGTCGAGATGCCAGAAGGCCTTGGCCTTGTCGCCTGTGTAGTCGGCGCAGGCGGCGGGCTTGTGCCTGGGGGCTTTGATGTTGGCGTCGGTGAGCCAGCCGCTCTCGGGCTGGATGGCCAGGCAGCGCACCTCGCTCGTCCCGTCGGCCTTCTCCCTCGGCACGCGGTGCTTCACGGCCTTGCGGATGAAGAGCGCGCAGTACCGCGAGAGGTCGTCGGACCAGCTCGTGTGGTTGCCGCCGGGGTGGACGACGAGGCTCATGAGGTTGGCGGGGTCCTTGGCCCGCCGCTCGAGCATGGCCTTGCGGATCATCACCCACTGGGTCTGCCGCCTGTACTCGGGGCGGATGCCGCCCTCGGGGCCGTGCTCCTCGAGCTCGCCGTTGATGGCGAGGAAGGGCACGCCGTCGAGGGTCTTGCGCTCGCCGTAGACGTGCTGGTGCAGGTTGCCGCTCTTGATGTGGATGATGCCGATGACGCGATGGGGCTTCCAGTAGGCGACGTTGCGTGCGAAGATGCCGCCCGTCGAGTGGCCGATGGTCAGCATCGGCGCATGCTCGAGCTCGGGGTGGCCGCACTTGGCCGCCAGCTCGGCGAGCATCCGCTCGAGCTTCTCGGCCGCGCCCTTCTCGACGTAGTTGAACAGGATGTCGAAGGAGGGATCGACGTAGAGGACGGCGAGGCTCTCCTCGGCCGCGACCTTGCGGATGGTCGGGTCCTTCGTCAGCCGCTTCTCCAGCAGCGTCCTCTGCCCGAAGAGGATGCCGCGCACGGAGGCGCACTTCGGCGGCAGCCACAGGTGCGCGAGCCCTGGCTTCTGCGGCTTCCCCCGTCGCGGCGCCCGCGGCACGCTCACCTCGTGCTGCCACAGCGCCTCGCCGGCAGACGCGGCCCCGACCCGAACGGTCACGCCTGCGGCCAGCAGCAACGCCACGACGGTGAGGCGTCGGACGGGCATGGCCATCTCCTGGTGTTGCGGCTGCTACCTCGGGGTGGGGGCCGGCGCAATCCGGCAGGCGACGTCGGGGGCCTTGACGAGGTGGGAGAGCCTCAGCGCCAGACCCTCCGGTCCCGCCTTGGCGGCGGTCTGGGTGATGATGTTGCCGTTGTAGGTGTCGAACCAGGTGATGCGGTAGCGGCCAGGCGCGAGGGGCAGCGAGAGGGTGAAACGCTCGAGGAGCTGGGGGGGCTGCTTGTGCTCGAGGCGGCGGCTCCAGGTGTTGCGGCGGTCCTGGAACCACAAGAGGGCCTGGGTGTCCGTGCGGAGGCCGACGATGCGAAGGTTATCCTTCGCGTCGTCGCGCACGGCGACCCACGGGTGGGCGGGCCACTCGACGTCCTTGAGGAATCGGCCGAGGGCGCGGTAGTGGTAGTAGAGGTCGTTGGGCTCGACGTAGTCGTCCCACCACCAGAGCATGGGCGCGCCGGCCGCGCCGCTCAGGCATGAGGCCCAGAGCGCGTTGTGAAGGTGGATGCCCAGCTTGTCGAGCTTGTTGAGGCGATTGGTGCCGCCCGGGCCGTGGAACCCGAACTCGGCGATGAGGAAGGGCTTGTCGAACTGCTCGAAGTCGAGGGCCTGGTCGAGGACGAGGGCGGCGGCGTCGTGCTGGTGGGGCGAGGGCTCCCAGTCGTCGTAGATGTAGGAGTGGAGCTGAACGAAGTCGATGGCGGGGAGTGCCCAGAACTCGGGCCAGTCGGTGTAGGCGGCGAGGGTGTTGGTCACCAGGTGGCCGAAGGGGTCGAGTCGGCGCAGCTCGGCGGCCATCTCGGCCGTCCAGGTCAGCATCCAGGGCTCTTTGCGGGAGAGGACCTTGCCCTTGTCGCTGCGGGCGTAGTCCATCTCGTTCCAGAACTCCCAGGCGAGGATCTGGGGGCAGTGGCCCCAGCGCGCGGCGATGTAGCGCAGGCGCCGGCGGTAGTGGCGCCGCGCCGCCTCCTTGGTGAAGAAGCAGCGCGGGGTGTGGCACATGCCGCCGTTGGCGGCCCAGTAGGGGCCGTGGCGCTTCTGGGAGAAGTCGTAGAAGTTGTCGAAGCACAGCTTGGCGTAGATGCCGTAGAGCCGGGCGAAGCGCAGGACGTGGTCGAGTCGCCAGGCGTTGTCGAGCCGGTAGTCGTCGAGGCGGCTGCCCTCGAGCTCGAGGCTCCACGAGGCCATCCAGATCCGCGTGAAGTTCTCGTGCGCGCCGGCCATCTTGCGGAAGTAGCGGTCGTAGTCGAAGGTCTTGAGCTTGCTGTCGGCCCAGCAGATGTTGTGGCCGATGGGGAAAAAGGGCTTCCCCGACGTGAATTCGAGGTAGCGCGGGTTGCGCGGGCTGACGCGGATGAAGCCTGGCTCCCTGGAGGGCCTGGCGACGAAGAAGCCTGCGCCGCCCGTCGCCTCGCCGCCGCGGGTGCGGACCGTGACGCGGAACTGGTGGCGGCCGGCGACGGCCGGCGCGAAGCGCACCTTCCAGGCCCGCGCGCCCTTCGGCGTGAGCACCTCTTTGCCGTCGTCGAGGGTCCGGTCGTAGTCCTGGTGGATGAAGCCGCAGACTCGCAGAGCGCGGCCCCGCGGATCGACGATCCGCGCGGAGAGGGCGATGTCGTCGGGGTCGTAGGGGTTCTCGTAGTCGGCGTCGAGCCGGACCGTCAGCTCGAGGGTCTCGAAGCAGCCGACCTCCTCGGCCGAGGGCGTCACCGCCACGATCTGCGGCGCCCTCCCCTCGCCTGCCGACCCGCCCACGGCGATGAGCACGGCGACCTGCGCGAGAGCAACTGCGGCCTGTCGGTGCATGGCGACTCGCGGTCCTTTCCCCCGCGATTCTAGCAGCGTCCGCTCGCGAAGTCAAAGCCGCGGCGCCTGCCGCTCCAGCGGCACGACGAGCCGGCAGACCCAGTCGTCCCGGCCGCAAGCGGGAGGCTTGCGCTGCGGGGAGCGGCGTTGGGTGTGCACGGCTTAGAACTGGAGGTGGCGGACGCGGGCGACGATCTGCGGTGTGTCGAGCTTGCGGTCGAGGGGGAGGAGGAGGCAGGCGCCGTGGGAGTCCTTGCTGTCGAGGATGAGGGTGTGGGGGTTGGGCTGGGCGTGGCCGTTGCGGCAGGGGTGGTGGCCGATGATGAGGAGGTCGGCGCCGATGCGTGTGGCGAACTCGGCGGCGGTGTGGCTCGAGAGGTCGCGGCCCCAGGTGAGTCGGAAGGCGGCGCTGGTCTTGCTGAGCTCGGGGCGCTCGGGGTCGGCGTGGGTGAACAGGTCGCGGCTGAAGAGGCCGAGGTAGCGCTCGTCGGGCAGCGAGTGGGAGAGGAAGAGCCCTGTGTGCGTGGCGGCGGCCCAGGGGAGGGTGCGCAGGAAGCCGAGGTAGGCCTTGCGGACGACGTCCTTGTTGAAGGCGTAGGCCTCGTCGAGGGCGGCGTCGAAGGCGCGGAGCACGCTGCGGCCCTTCTTGAGGATGTCGAGCCGCAGGATCTCGGCCAGATCGTGGTTGGCCAGCAGGATGTGGACCTGGGAGGGGTAGAAGCCCTTGAGCAGCGCGGCCTCCTCGAGCAGGCGGTACGAGTTGTCGGGGGTGTCCTCGTACATGGCGTGGAGAAGCTCTTGGAGGACAAGCGGATAGCCGGACGTATGACCCTGCTCTCGAGGAGGGGGATCACTCTGACCGTGCGCCGCGAAATAGAACGTTACCGCAGCCGGCTGAAAAAAGGGTCGTGCGGTTACACCGACGAGGATGCACTCCGTGAAGATATCACGAGGGCCGTTATCGCCGATCTCGATGAGCTTGGCGGTGATCGTCTGCGCCGCGTCGTCAATGCTTCCGGTGTTGTGCTCCATACG
>CBFDBL010000573.1:0-4516 GCA_965603035.1 uncultured bacterium | reverse complement strand
ACGAGCGTGCCAACGCGGCGGCGGGGGAGTGGCGGCCCCAAGGCCCGCTGACCGTCGGCGGGGGCGGAGGCGCCGTGTTCACAGTCCTAGAACTATGAACAGCGACGGCTGACACCCATGGCTCAGGTCCTCGCGGCCGATGGAACGGACTTGTCGGTCAGGACGCTAGCGTTCGCCGCCGAGTGCGATGAGGTGGGAGAGGGTGCGCAGGTAGAGGACGCCGCGGCCGATGGCGGGGGTGGCCTGGCTGGTCTCGCCGAGGGGGTTGGTGGCGAGGAGCTTCCAGTCCGCGCCGGCGGCGAGGACGTAGCAGGTGCCCTTGCGCGACATGCAGTAGAGTCGGCCGTCGGCCCAGACGGGCGAGCCGTAGAAGGTGTCGCGGATGCGCTCCTGCCACAGCGGCTTGCCGGTGGCGGCCCTCAGGCAGGAGATCTCGCCGCGCACGGTCCACAGGAAGAGCAGGCCGTCCTTGGCGAGCGGTGCGGGGACGGCGGGCAGGCGGCGGTTGAGCTCCCAGGCGATCTCGGGCTCGGTGCCCTTGGCCTTGGAGCCGGGCCGGACGGCGACGAGCCGCCGGCCGGTGCCGCCGACCTGGCAGGTGCCGACGATGAGGCCTGCGGCGAGGGTGGGCGAGGCGACGACGCGGAGGGGGAATGCCTTGGCGAGCTCCCAGTTGACGGTGCCGGTCGTCGGGTCGATGCTGGTGAGGCCGTGGCTCATGCTGGCGAAGATGAGCTCGGGCGGTGCGCCGTCGGGTCGGAGGACGAAGGGGGTGGCGTAGGCGGCCTTGGCCGACGTGCGGTCGAGCTTCCAGCGGGTCTCGCCGGTCTTGCGGTCGAGCGCGATGAGGAAGCTGGTGCCCTTCTGGTCGTTGGGCAGGACGACGAGGTCGCCGAAGACGATGGGCGAGACGGCGCCGCCGTGCTCGCTGACGAAGGGGCCGAGGCCGCGGCGCCAGACCTCCTTGCCCGCGAGGTCGAGCGCGGCGACGGTCACCTGCTCGGGCGCCGTCCAGCTCGCGTAGACGCGCTCGCCGTCGACGGCCGGGGTGGCCGCGGCGTAGCTGTTGAGCCTGTTGAGGTGATGCCGGCTGGCGGGGTAGTCGCGCTGCCAGACGGTCGCGCCGTCGGCGGCCCGCAGGCACACGACGGTGCGCGTGCCCGTCTTCGCGTCGCCGCAGGTCACGAACACCTGGCCGCGCCACGTGACGGGCGAGGCGTGTCCCGTCCCGGGCAGCTCGACGCGCCAGCGGTAGTCCTGCTCGGTCCACGTCACCGGCACCGTCTTCGCCGTGCTGATGCCGCTGCCGTTCGGCCCGCGGAAGCGGGTCCAGTCCTCGGCGAGTGCGAGTGCGGGCACTGCCGCGGCTAGCAGTGCTGCGAGGGCGGCGCGGTTCACGCGTCTTCTCCCTTGCTCTCGGCGGCTTCGGCGAGCCAGTTGGGGTGGTGGGCGGCGGCCCAGGGGCGGGTGACGGAGCCGTCGAAGATGGCGCGGAGGGTGCCGGGGTTGGCGAGGGTGCCGAGATAGATGTGGCCGAGGATGGCGGGGATGACGAGCGCGGCGGCGAGGTCGTGGACGAAGTAGGCCCAGCCGAGCCAGCCCGCCAGCGATGCCGGGCGCAGGGCCATCACGAGCCCCGTCGTGCCGAGCGCGAGGCAGGCGGCGGCGAGCAGCCAGAAGAGCATCTTCTGCCCCGCGTTGAACTTGCCGGCGGGCGCCTCGCCCTTCATCCACAGGTAGCCGCCCATCACCCTGAGCCACTGGAGGTCGTATCTCCTGAACAGCGCGGGCGGCAGCCAGCGCAGGAGGAGCACGAGGCTGGTGGCGATGAAGACGTAGCCCGTGGTCGCGTGGACGCACTCCATCGCGTCGGTCGTCCAGACGTGGGAGACGGCGTCGCGCAGCCGGGAGGCGAGCAGGAAGCCGACGCCGCTGGCGGCGAGGACGAGGAAGCCGAGCATCTGGAGCACGTGGGCGGCGCGCTCGAGGGTGGTGAAGCGCGGGAGCTGGTCGTCGGGGTCGTCGCGGCGGATGCGCTTGGGGCCGAAGAGCACGTAGTGGAGCAGGCAGGCGACGACGGTGAGCGGGATGAGCAGCAGGGCGATCGGCTTGAGCCACCGCTCGCGGAGCGCGCCGACGCGGATGCGGGTGCGGGGGTAGCCCATGCGGGCGTGCATGGGCTCGGTCTTCGCCTTGCCCTCCGAGTTGAGGTCGTTGAGCACCCGCTGGCCGCACAGGAAGTAGGAGTCGGTCGCGTGGCAGTCGGTGCAGCCGCCTGCGCCGAGGGCCTGCTGCGGGCCGAGCACGGTGTGGCCGATGGTGACGCACAGCGGCTCGGACTGGGCGACGGCGGCGTGCCTGACCTGCCCGCCCTCGACCCACAGCGCGTGGGGGCCCATGACGAACGCGGGCTGGACGGCCTGGAAGCGTCCGCCGTCGAGCACGGTGCGGAGCGCGGCGTCCATGGCGCGGATCTCGTCGCCGGTGTTCACCTCGGGGGTGCCGTCGCCGTCGTCGTCCTGGATCTGGCCGGCGGCGGCCTTGAAGGCGGGGGCGACCTCTCGGGGGAAGAGGGGCCAGACGGAGCCGTCGTCGAGGCGGTTGCCCCACCAGCGCGGCGGCTGGCAGTTGTGGACGCGGAGCTGGCCGCCGCGCTCGTGGTAGGCGATCTGCCAGGGCGACTGCTGGTCGGGGTAGGCGGACTCGTGCCCGGCGGTCTGCGGGGTCGAGGCCGACAGGTCGCTGATCACGGGCTCGGTGCCGCGCTCCTTGACGAGGAGTGCGGGGCCGGTGTGGCAGGCGGTGCAGGCGAGCCGCTCGAAGTGGAAGCGCGGGAAGCCCGTGTGGCGCGGGAGCGGGGCGCCGAGATGACTGGCCTCGTGGCACTCCTCGCAGCTCATGGCTTGCTCGTGCTCCCCCTGGTGCTCCTGCCCCGTCGCGCCGTGGCCGCCGACGGAGTAGTGGAGCTTCCGCCCGAGCTCGAAGTCGTGGCCCTCGTCGCCCGAGTGGCAGTCCACGCAGGCCAGGCCCTGGGCGATGTGGATGTTCGCCGAGTGGCGGTGCTTGAAGCGTTCGCCGTCCTTGAGCTGGGGCACGTGGTGGCAGAGCAGGCAGGCGCGGTCCTGGGGCTGGCCGATGTCGAGGGTCACGTAGCCCTGGCTGTCGAAGAGCCGGCGGTCGTAGTCGATGGCGGCGGGGGGCTGGCCGGCGGAGTCGTCCACGGGGTTAGCGGGGTCGTATTCGGCCTCCTCGTCGGTGGCCTCGGCGACCTTTCCCCTGACGATGCCGAATCGTGCGGCGGCGGTGGCGGCGAAGGCGTAGTTCTGGTAGCCGAGCTGAGCGACGCGCTCGTCGTTGTTGTAGGGGGTCTGGAGGTGGCACAGGAGGCAGTCGATCTCCACGACGCCGCTGAGGTGCCAGCGGGCCTTGTGGTAGTCGCCGTCGAGGGACTCGGCCCTGTCCTTGTCCGCCTTCATGACGGCGTCGTAGCGCTTGCCGTCGCGGTCGGTCTCCAGGACCCCGCCGCCGGGGTGGCAGGTCCCGCAGGCCTGGACGAACTCGTAGGCCGTCAAGTCGATCTCGGCCGCCGAGGCGTTCTGTTTCCTGGCAAACTGGCGTCGGAAGGTCGGGAGGAAGCCGCCGGCCATCCCAGGGCTCAGGTGCCAGGGCTCGCCGCGGTGCTTCATGCCCCAGTCGTCGGCCATGAGGCGCTTGCCCATGTCGAAGTGCATGCCCTGCGCGACGGCCTCGTAGCTGTGGCACTCGGGGCCCGAGCAGGTCTGGCGCGGGCTGTAGGGCGCCGAGCTATCGGCGTCGATGGGGTTGCGCTCGGCATCGAGCAGGCGGATGCGGTGGACGTAGGCGGGCTTGTGCGGCGCGGTCTCGTGCTCGTCCTGGTCCGCGAGCGCGGCGGCCACGAGCGCCGCGGCAGCCGACACCACGCCCCCGCCGACCGCGGCGGCGCGCCACAGGCGCTTGCGCGTCACGTTCACAACGGACCCCTCGCTCGAGCGATCGCATCGGGCCGGATCACCGGGCAGTGTACCGACGTCGTCCGGGCCTGTCAAACGAGCGGCGCGCGGAGCCATTTGCGAGGTGGCCCGCGTCTGGGGTCGGGCCATGCTCCGACGCCGCTGTCAGCGCGGATGGATGGATGAGTGCGGGCGGCAATGTGCCTGGCGTGTTGAGGAGGCGGGAGGCCAGTGGTGGCAGGAGCTTGTGGCAGGACATGTCACGGCGGCCCCGGTTGGGGGTGGGCGGGCAGTCGGCGATGGTGATGTGACAGACCTCATGAGGTGTGAACTCTTTCTCGGCGGCTGGCATCGTATCGGTCACGGGGAGGCGGCCGCGAGCTGGCCATGGGTTGCGGCCCGCCGGCGGGCGTG
This sequence comes from uncultured bacterium, assembly GCA_965603035.1. Taxonomy (GTDB): domain Bacteria; phylum Planctomycetota; class PUPC01; order DSUN01; family DSUN01; genus CAZDNN01. The sequence continues at coordinate 131 of CBFDBL010000573.1, read as the reverse complement.
CTGGCCATTCCCCAATGACCCTTTCGCGCGCGCGAGTCATTCGCCCATCCCGCCGGTCGGCGATGGTGATCTGACGGACCTCATGAGGTGTGAACTCTTTCTCGGCGGCTGGCATCGTATCGGTCACGGGG